>CANFSZ010000024.1 GCA_947449835.1 Opitutia bacterium | reverse complement strand
GGGGAAATAAGCGATCGGGCTCGCAGGATTATAATTCGAATCTAGGGTGACGCGGCGCGGCACATTCCAAGCGGCTAAATCGGCGCTACCGACGTAGCTCAGCGTAGGATTCCAATTGTAGAAATCATTGAAATCAAACGTGAGAAGTGTGCGGTGTTCAACCTTGCCGCCATTCGTGAAGTAGTGGGCCAGCAAATCCACTTGGGAGCCGCCGCCATCTTGAAAGATGCGGCCACGTTGCGGGGTCGCAGCGCGCAAAGAAGAAGGCGCCGCAGCGACCGCGGGGTTGATGTTAATCGTAGGCCAATTCGTCGTGATGTTATAGTCCCAACGACGGCCGCGGTAATAGTTACCCGAGACCCGCAGGTTAAAAATAGAGTTAATGTTCTTATCATAAAACGCCGTGACTGAGTCGTTGCCGCGATTGAGTTCACTGTTGGGGCCCGAAGCGCTGTACTTAGCGAGATTGAGCGCATAACCCACGGCCTTGTCGTCTGCGGTGGATGCGGTGCCCTTTTGGTCCACGATCAAAGCCGCAGCTGAAAGCGGGGCGTGACGGAGTTGAAAGAAATATTCGCCCGACAAAAATAATTTTGAGCCATCCGCAAACACGTGATCGATGGCGAGGTAGTACTCCTGATTGCGATTCCGAGCGTACTCCATGTCGAAGTCGCGCTGGTAGTGACTGGCGGTGAGAACGTAGTTGGTCTTACCCAAAACCGTCGGAAAGAGCGAACCGGTCGCTTCAAGCGTGACACGTTGCGTGCCGTAATCGCCATAGTTGAAAGAGAGCTTTTGATTCTTCTCAGCTTTGGGTTGCTTCGAGATCATATTGATCATGCCGCCGGGCGAGGTGCGCCCATAGATGGCGGCGCTGGAACCTTTGATGATTTCAATGCGATCCACATTGCTGGAGCCATAACGCCCGAGACGGAAAAATCCGTCGCGCAATTGATAAGAGGCCGAGAACCCGCGTAGGAAAAAATTACCGCCGATATCAAGACCGGTGAAGCCGCCGACATGGGACAAATTATCGGAAAGCTCGAGCAAACCGAAGTCTTCGAGGAACTCACTCGTCATGACATTGACCGTGTAAGGTAGATCAACGATTTGGGTCTTCACTCGGCTGCCCGTCATCGTCTCGGAAGACGTGTAGCCACGGTTCGACTCCGTTTTAACTTCGAACGCCGAGAGCTTAATGGTTTCGGAATCGGCGGGAAGATTGGTTGCGGTTTGCGCGTGGACACACGCGCTAATCAGAAGCAGACCGCAGGCGGTCTATTTCAACGAGTTTAACAAGGGTTGGTAGTTCATCGGGTTCTTGGTTTTCAAAAATTTCGGGAAATATAAACGTGCCACGCTGGGCGCGACACGAGGTGAGTTTAGGTTCGGGCGTTATTTGGTCTTAGCGTCGAGCGCTTGGATTTTGAGCTCTTCGATGGTCGCGAGCGCCGCGAAGCCGGTCGTATAGGCGCACGCCACTTTGTACCAAGCGCGGTGGCCTGCGCCGACGGCCGAATGCTCGGTCATACCGACAATGCCACC
This sequence comes from Opitutia bacterium, assembly GCA_947449835.1. Taxonomy (GTDB): domain Bacteria; phylum Verrucomicrobiota; class Verrucomicrobiia; order Opitutales; family Opitutaceae; genus Tous-C4FEB. The sequence continues at coordinate 34,362 of CANFSZ010000024.1, read as the reverse complement.
ATGCGCTTCAGGATCCGGCCCGCGGTATTGGTTGGCGATGCACCAGGAAAGCGCCTGACGTGCCGCCGCGAGATGGCGCGCGTCGCCGGAAGCGCGATAAAGCCGGTAAAACAACAACGACCATAAGGCCGTGCCTTTCTCGCTGATGCCGTAGCGCTCCACTGCTTGATCCGCGATGAAAACCCAAGAGCCGTCCGCCCGTTGCCACTTCATCATCGAGTCGGCCAAGCGCTTCGCTCGCGTCAGATAATCGCCCTCCGGCACCGCCTCGTGCGCAGCGAGCAATCCTTCCATCGCCCAGCCCAAACCCCGCGTCATGCGGATCGTCGGCATGACGCCCGTGCGGCGGTTCCAACCGCGTTCCCACAAGCCGTCGTCGCGCGAGAGCTTGGCGAGATGTTGCTTCATATAGTCGTCGGCTTGTTTTTTATAACGCGGATCTTTCGTCGTGGCGTAGAGCGCGCGTAGACCTTCCACGCCGAAACCGGATTCATCGATCGTGTGTTCAGACCATTCACGGCGATCCACGTAATAATCTTGGGGCACCAGCTCGTACTCCTTCATCAAACGCGCCGTTGAAGCGGCGAGGAGTTCCGTCGCGCGCAGATATTCGACGTTACCCGTGGCTTGATATAGAGGAATCCACGACCAACCGGACAAAAAGAGCGCATCGGACACCGCCGCGCATTGCTCGTAGCCAAACGGTAGATCAATCGCCCGACGCCAACGTGAAAGCGAGACGCCGTAGGCAGGATGTTTGGGATCGAGAATCCGCAGCGCCAGTCCGCTGCGCCCGATCTCGTCGGCCCGGTTGGTTAAAAAACGCGGCGAAAATTGCCGAGCAATCACTGGTATTTTTTCGGCCTCAAGCAAAGCTGAGACCGCCGGGCCCGCGCCCCAGATCCAGTGAGAAGAACGATACGTCTGCGCATCGAGATCATAAAAGAGATGCAGGCCGCCGGCGGTGGGACTCGCGGGATTACGATTTTGCGCACGCAGAAGGTAATTCACCGAATCCATCAAGGCGCGCTCAAGATTAGGCGTCGTCAACGCAATGGCGGGCGCACCGCCGACCTGCGCGGAGACAAATGGCTTGGGCTCGATGCGCAGCACTTCGATTTCCTGCCCCGTGGCAGTATCCATCATCGTGACGGTGCCTGCCCACGTTTCGGCGAGCGAGGCCACGGAATATTTCAAGGCGCCGTTGATGACCGGCACGCGCGCCGCCAAATAAAAATCCTGCAGCGCCACAGCCGGCTCGCAATAAATGCTGTTTTCCCACGACTCGAGGATCTCAGCGGCCACGGGCATTTCAGTTTTTCCGGTTTCTACTTGTCCGTGAAAATGATGATTCACCGCGACCACCCGCGGCGCGGTTTGCCAACGCAACACGCCGTTCATGCCGGCGTTGAGGCCGAGATCTACGACAGGGTACCAGATTTCTTTATCGGGTTTGGGCGAAGGCAGCACGGTCTCCGGCGCAGGATGATTCGGCGCGATGTCGGTGATCTTGCTTATGTTGCGGTTGCGCGCGCTGCGGAAGCGCAGCTCAACGGATTTTTTATCAAGTGGGACCGTGAGCCTGATCTCGAGCGGCGAATATTTGCCGGTGATTTTTCCGGCTTCAAGACCGAGTTCCACCGCCGCGGTCGCCGGCTTGGAGGACGAACTCGCAAAGGCGCGCGCGCGCATGAGCGCTTCAAGAAAGTAGTAATCGGCGTAATTGATCGGCCCGTCGATTTCGCTGTTTTTCGGGAAATTACCGGTGGCGTGCTTGAGGATAAAGCCGCCGTTAGTGCCGGGTTCAGCCAGATACGTCGGCGAGGCCAGACTGCGTAATTGCGCCTCGGCAAAGGCAGCGTAACGCGTCGCCGCGGCCGGATCGAGCGTGAGGCCGGAGAGTTCGAAGAGCGCCGAACTCATGATCGCCGCCGCCGAGGAATCGCGCGGCGCGTTGGGCTGACCCGGCGCGTCGAAATCCCAATAAGGGATTTTATCGGCCGGCAGACGCGGATGATTCATGATGAAGCGCGCGACTTTTTCCGCGGTTTCCAAGTAGCGGACTTCGCGAGTTTCCCGAAACATCATCGTGTAACCGTAAAGACTCCACGCTTGGCCGCGCGCCCAAGCAGAACTATCGGCCGTGCCTTGATGCGTGATGCGGCGCAGCACGCGGCCCGTGGCAGTATCATAATCCACGACGTGGAAGGTGCTACTATCGGGCCGGAAATGATTCGCCAACGTAGTGTCGGCGTGCGCGATCGCGATATCCCGGAGCCGGGATTCACCGCCGTTGCGCGCGGCCCAGGTCAGCAATTCGAGGTTCATCAAATTATCAATGATGACCGCAAAGGTGTATTCCTCGGGGCTGCGGTCCCACGATTTGATGGAGCCGACCACGGGCGAAAAGCGCGTGGCCAAGGACTGCGCGCCTTTGAGCAACACGGGGCGATAGGACGTGTCGCCAGTAAGCCGGAGGCCGTTGCCGTAACTGCTGTTTAAAATAAAACCGACGTCGTGCGTCCGGGTGTTGAGCTGCTCCGACTCAAGCAAACGCGTGAAGCGTTCCGCCGCCGCACGCCAGTTTGGCATTTGGGTGCCTTCGTAAAGATACCAGAGCGCACCGGGGAAAAATCCGACCGTCCAATCGCGCTCGCGCACGGTGACGAGTTTTCCTTTCTCCAAGGTTCGCGGCATGCGATCCTGCGTCGGCAGGTGGGCAATCATCCACTCGTATTGTTGCGCTGAGGTGTGCAACGCTTGGTCGATCACCATGCGCAGCTCCGGTTGAGGAGCGGCCACTTCAGCCGAAGCGAGGGCGGGAACCGATAAAACGGCAAACCAGAGTGATAAGCGAGCGAGCGAGGACATGATGATACAGGGGTTCACAAACAGGTCTTAAAGTGGGTGGGGTTAACTCAGCAAAAAATGAGACTGCGAATGCAAAGCGCGCGTTTCAACGCGCCTGCGGCTTACATCATTAACTCAATCGAGCGCACATGTCGAAGCCCTGCGATGAAATTTCCAGCCGTGGCATGTGCGATTTGGGAAAATCTTGGTCTGCACTGGCTCGCGATGGCCTTTGCGCTTGCGGCTAGCCCGCGGCGGATACCAATCCAACTCAGTCCCAAAACCTCCATGGCCCCTACCCTCGCTTCCCTAGGCATTCGCTCCCTGCACATCTCGACCGCCGCCGTACCCGTCGAACACACGGCCGCCCGCGAGCTCGCCTTACTCACCGGTGCCAAAATCTCCCTCGCCGCCCGCCCCGGCGGCGGCGTGAACGTCGCTCTCGCTTCCCGCCGGTGGGCGAAAAAATTGCCCGCCGCCGCTCGCGACCGACGCGGTTGGATGTGGCTCCGCATCGCCGATGGCGCCGGCGAAATCACCGCCGATGAACCCGCGCTGCTCTTCGCCGCCGTGCGCTTGCTCGTCAACGGCCTCAGCGATACCACCCGCGAGCAACTTGAGCGCGGCCTATTCATCGCGGCCAGCTTCGGTTGGCACCGCCCGCACTGGGATGGTTGCAATACCCAATACTGGCGCTCCGCCCGCGGCTTCGATCCTGAGCAATACGCCGCCACGCTCGCAGAGAGCGGTTTCACTCATTGCGAAGTCAACGGCCTCCAAGCGCACATGCCCTACGAGGACCTCGTCACCGACGAATATTACCCGCAATTCTACACCTACGCGCCGGGCTTCAACCACTTCCTCGCCACGCCGCTCACGCGCGGGCTCTGGCCCGAGATGTACCTCGAAGCCAATCTCAACCACCTGAAAAAACTCGCCGACATCGGCCGCCGCTACGGCCTGCGCCCTGGCGCGTGCATGTTTGAACCACGCTCGATGCCAGAACGTCTGTTTCAAAAATATCCTACGCTCCGCGGCGCGCGCATCGACCATCCGTTCCGCTCGCGCCTGCCGCGTTACACCCTCGCACAAGACCACCCGATTTCTGTCGAACATTACCGCGCCGCCATCGGCCAACTCGTCCGCGCGGTGCCCGATCTCAGTTACATGTCGGTCTGGACGAATGACAGCGGCGCCGGCTTCGAACACACCGCCTCACTCTACGTCGGGCGCAACGGCGGGCCTTACATGATTCGCGAATGGCGCAACCACGACAAAGTCGCCGCCGCCGCCGGAGTGAGCATCGCGCATTTCCTCAAAAACCTCCAGAGCGCCGCCGCGGCTGTGAATCCCGATTTCGACGTCTTGCTCCGCATCGAGCCGTTCAAAGTGGAACACGAACACATCAAAGCCGCACTCGGCGGACACGTCGGCTGGGAAGCGCCGTCGCTCATGGTCAAGGGCTACCACGTGCCCTACAACCACCCGCGTTATCCCGAGCAAGCCGGCGTCGGTGGTTCGATTTTTCAATCCACGATGGATGCCGGCGAAGCGGAAGCACTGAAGCAGACGCGCGCCCAAGGCGTCGAGCCGGTGCTTTATTATTCGCCCGGCCCGGTGATGAACCAAGAGCCGCTTCTCGGCATCCCGTTCCCACGCGCGCTCCACCAAAAACTTCTCGCCGTCCGCGACACCGGGATCACGCGCATCAGCGCCTTCGGCGGTCTGGCCAACACCACCGCCACGCCGTACTGGCCCAATCCCGAGGCCATTCGCGCCGCGCAATTTTTTCCAGAAACTCCCATCGCCGACATTCTACTCGCCTACGCGCAACGTCACGTCGGCGCGAAGCACGCGCCCGCGCTCGTCGCCGCGTGGGATTCGTTTGAAGAGGCCGTATCGTGGCAACCGACGGTGCCGCTTTTTACCGCGTTCGGCTTCTGTTGGCAGCGCACGTGGGATCGCCCGATCGTGCCCGACATCGCCGCGATTCCGGCCAACGACCGAGCCTATTACGAGAAGCACGGCTGCTTCCAATTCAACAACCCGAGCCTCTTCGACCTCGGCAAAGATGTGCTCTTCGACCTCATCAGCCGCGAACACGGCACGAACAGCACGCGTTACTTCGATCGCAACGTCTTCCCGCGCCTCGATAAACTCATCGCGCGACTCGCCCAACTCATCACCGCCACCGCAACGAAGCCGGCCGCGCAGGCGGTGTTCGTCGATCTCCACGACCGCGCCCGCGCGTATCGTTATTGGTGCGGCTCGTTGCGCAGCGTCTGCGCGTGGTGCGCCGATGTCTACGGCTACCTCGCCGCGACCAAAGCCACCGAGCGCACGCGTCACGAGCAATCGCTCCAAGCCACCATCGACCTCGAGCTCGCCAACACCGCCGCGCTCCATGCGTTGCTCACGACCGCGAAGACCGAGGTCACCGCCATCTCTTCCGTCGGCAACAACACGTTCTTCTACGGCGAAGATCTGCCCGAATTATTGCTCACGAAAATCCGGCTCATGAAGAAATACCGGAACCGCAAACCCCACATCCCCGCCGACACGATGTGGCTCCCCGCCCCCGGCACGACGTGGCCGAAATTTAACTAAACTCACCCGCACGCGGTACGTTTAACCGCCGCGGACCTTGCGTCGAAATTCCGACGGCGTGAGGCCCACGACTTGTTTGAACGCTTTTGAGAAGTGAAACACGTCGCAGAATTCCAACTGCTCCGCCAACTCCTTGAACCCTTCGTTGCCTTGATAAAGCGCGGCGCAGGCGCGCTCGATGCGCTGACGTTTCTGGTGTTGGCCCGGTGACACGCCGGTGCGCGCGGCGAATTGTTTTCGGAAATTATCGTAACTCAGCCCGACCGTCCGCGCCACATGTTGGGGCGTCGGCCAGCCGTTGTCACCGGGATTACCAAGCAGTTGCAAAGCCTGCTCCAGCCACGCCTCGCGGTGGCCGCGCGCATCGGCGTTGGCCGCTAAAATGTCGCCTAGCAGATGGAGAAACCGGCCCATCGCCCGCAACGACGCGCCCGCGCCGTGCCGCGATTCTGCGCCCACGACTTCCTCAAAACGCCGCCGCCAATAATCCACCGGTTCCAAATGCAAAACCGGTCGCTCTGCCGTGAGCAAACCGCGCTCCCGCCAGAAATCGAATTCAGGCCCATCAAACACAAAGTAGATCTGATTCCACCCTCCCCCGCGCTTCGGCCCATAGGCGTGCGCCAGCTCCGGTAAAATCAACACGAGATCACCCGAGACCAGATCGCGTTTCACGCCGTTGGCGTCGCAATAATAACCCTCCAGATCCACCATGTAGATGAGCGAATAACTTCCGAGCACCCGCATTGCTTGCGGATCAAGCCCGCGGGCATCTTTGAGCGAACCCGCCAACTGGAGTTCGCCCAGCGGCGTGCGCACCGCGCTCGTCAGCCAAGGTTGGGTCCGAAAGGGGGTCGGCATCGTGGAACCAAAATCTACATGCCAAATCCCATTACAACCATTTTGTCGGCATACTTTCCGGTGTACTATGAGTCTGGTTGCATTGTTGCCGCCACTCCCCACAATCTTGCCACATTACACATGAGCACCGCCACGCTGCCCCAAATCTGGTCCTACGGTCATCAACTCGAGATGAGCGACGATAAGTTCGGCCTCCTGCGCGATTCGTCCGACGCCGCCACGGATTTCGTCGAGCTGCGCCGCCGCTTCGACACCGATGGTTACCTCTACATGAAGGGCTACCTCGATCGCGAGCAAGTCCTCGACGCTCGCGCCAGCCTGACCGACGGCCTCGCGGAAGCCGGCGTCCTCGATGAAAATTTCCCGCGGATCGACGGCATCTGCAAACCCGGCTCCGGCTACGTCTTCAAACCAGAGCTCACCAACAACAACCCGCGCATCCAGAATCTGCTCTACTCGGGCCGCCTCCCCGATTTTTACCGCCAGTTTTACGGCGAAGACATCCGCCACTACGACTTCACTTGGCTGCGCGCCATCGGTCCCGGCAAAGGCACTAACCCTCATTGCGATCTTCCTTACATGGGCCGCGGCACGCACAAACACATGACGTGCTGGCTCCCTTACGGCGACATCTCCTACGAGCTCGGCGGCCTCATGGTCCTCGAGGGTTCGCACAAGCGCATGGATCTCCTCGAAAACTACGTTTACCGCGACGTCGACGCCTTCTGTGAAAACAAACCCAAAGACGCTGAGGCCGCCAAAGCCGGCAAATGGTCCTTCACGGGCACGCTCTCGCACAACCCGCCCGCCGTCGTAAATAAATTCGGCGGCCGCTGGCTCACGACCGAGTTCGAAGCAGGCGACTTCATCACCTTCGGCATGTTCCTCGTGCACGCCTCGCTCGACAACCGCACCGAAAACCGACTCCGAATCTCCAGCGACGCCCGTTTTCAACGCGCCAGTGAGCCCATCGATGAGCGTTGGGTCGGCGTGAATCCCCCTGGACACACCCTCGCCGGCAAACGCGGCCGCATCTGCTAAAAATTTTGCCGCGTCGCCCGCCTTACCCACCTCGATGAGCACCGAAACCGCCGCCCCAACTCCAGCCACCCGCCCCGCCTCCGGCCGCATGGCCGCGGTCAACGACATGGCGCGTTTGCTCAGGCTGTTGTTCGAGGTCGAGCGCGAGTTCCTGCGCACGGTGACCACGCTCATCTACCGCGTCGGCGATCCGGAGTTAAAATATCTCCTCTGCCAACACGCTTGGGAATCCGCCGGCCACGCCCGCTTCTTGCGCGAGCGCGGCCGTGAACTCACGTCGTTTGGCTCGACCGAGACGGTACGCGATAGCGTTAAAAAAATCTTTACCGAGGCCGTCGGCACCAACGCCCAAGACGCGCTCATGCTCACCGCCGGCTTCTACCAAGTGCTGAAGCCTGCGCTGTTGTCCGCTTATCGGCACTACCTCAAAGTCACCGATCCGCTCGCCGATTGGCCGTCCAAAAAACTCGTTGAAGAATTCATCGCCGACGAAGAACGCCACACTCGTGAGATTGCCCCCTACCTCGCCGGCACCGATGCCCGCGAATGGTCGCTCCATCTCACCCAAGCCCTAGACGATCTCGGTGGTTGGCTCGGCCAAGAAACCCGCCTGCCCCTCGCCGCCAGCTACGTCTGGCAACACGCGAAAACTCCCTTCACGCATCCCGCCACCTGCAACCGCGGCAAATACCCGACGTGCTCAAGCGTGTTTAGTTACGACGCCACCGAGACGCCGATCGTCCGCCCTTGGCTCGTCGACCCCAAGACCGATGCCCGCGTCATCCGCCTCATGGTTTACGTCTGGCTCATGATGGAAATGGACGCCGTGGATTACCTAGCGACCGTCTTTTTCGAAACGCCGCAAGCGCCTTTTGATCTGCATCACGACATGGCGCGCCACCTCTGGGATGAATCGCGCCACAGCCAATTCGGTTTCCGCCAACTGCCCAAGCTCGGCGTCGATCTCATGACCGTCGAGCACTCGCTAGACCTCTACAACATCCTCGTCCAGATGCCGCCCCACGAGCGCTACGCGATGATGACGATGGAATTTGAAGCCGGCAGTTTCCCCGCCAAAGCCCACGTCATGGACCGCGTGCGCGAGCTCAACGACTTCGAAGCCGACACGCTCCTCGCCTTCGACCGTAACGACGAACAAAACCATGTCCGCTACGGCCACCGCTGGCTCCCCGAGATCATGGCGCTCTGCGGCGAGACGCGCCCGGTCGATGAATTCGTGAAAGCCACGCAGGAAAAATTCAAAGCCGTCGCCGCCATCCACGGCAACCGCACCCCGCATTCCCTGACGCCGGAGCGCCGCCTCACCGGCGAGAAAATCCTCCGCCTCGCCGGCGTGGCCTAAGATTTGAGGCCCGAGCAGCTCATGCGCTCGAGGCCCATGTGCCCGGCGCCACGAGTTGGCGCCAAATGAGTGCAAGATGCCGTCGAGACAGCCCATTTTTCACTCCGAAAATTCAGAATTAAGCGCCCTTTACGGCTGAAATTTCCTGTTAGAATAGCCAAGGTGAGCGGCTCGCTCCTGCGTGAAATTTTTTGAATAATCCCGCAATCACGCCTTGCCCGCGAAGCCCCTGCCCGCTCTTTTTAACCGAATGTCCCGTTCCACTGCGCGTTCTCTCACCGCCACCGGCGTCTCATCATGAGCAAAGTTTATCGCGCCATTCTCGTGGGCACCGGCGGCATTGCTGACGCGCACGTCCGTGCCGCTGAAGCCACCAAGGGTCGGGTCGTGATCACGGCCGCGGTCGATATCGACGCCACGCGCGTGCGGACCTTCAGCGACAAATACAAAATCGCCGGCGCCCACACCGACTACGCGACCGCCCTCGCCGCGGAGAAACCCGATCTCGTTTTCATCGCCGCGCCGCCGTCGCTCCACGCCTCGATGAGCATCGCCGCCATGGAAGCCGGCGCTTGGGTCCTTTGTGAAAAACCCTTTTGCGCCTCACTCGCCGAGCTCGATCTGATCGAAGCCGCCGAGCGCCGCACCGGCAAATTTGCCTCGTGCGTCTTCCAGATGCGTTTCGCCTCGTCGACCGCGCACCTGCGCAGCCTCGCCGATCAAGGCCTCCTCGGACGCCCGCTCGTCGCCGTCTGTAACACCGTCTGGTTCCGCGACGCAGCTTATTACGCCGTGCCTTGGCGCGGCAAATGGGCCACCGAACTCGGCGGACCCACCATGGGCCTCGGCATCCACGCGATGGATCATCTCCTTCACTTGCTCGGCGATTGGGCCGAGATCCGCGCCATGGCCGCCACCCTAGACCGCGCGATCGAAGTCGAAGACGTGTCGATGGCGCTCATCCAATTTGCTAACGGCGCCCAAGCCTCCGTCGTCAACAGCGCCCTTAGCCCGCGCCAAGAGACCTACATCCGCCTCGACTACCAACGCGCCACCGTCGAGCTCACGCACCTTTACAGTTACAACCGCGACAACTGGCGCTTCACTCCGGCCGCACCCGCGCCCGAGAGCGATGCGCTCACGCAAGCTTGGCAAAATTTTCCCGCCGACGTCGGGTCCACCCACGCCGCGCAACTCGAAACGCTCGTGAGCGACATGGATGCCAACCGCCGCCCACTCCTGAGCGGCCCCGAAGCCCGCCGCACGCTCGAGTTATTGACCTCGCTGTACAAGAGCGCGTTCACCGGCCAGCCCGTCAAGCGCGGCAGCATCGTCGCGGGCGATCCATATTATAACTCACTCCACGGCGACGGTACCCCGCGACGCGCGGCGAAATAATCCAAGGTTTTTGGCGCAGCCCAAACCAGCACGCGCCAACTGTCGCGCTCTGCGTGGCCGGCTAATGACCGTTTCCAGGGAAACAAAATCCCTTGGCGTCGCGCGTAGCTCAGTCAGTTTTAGGGAAGAATGTCCATCGAGCCGCTCAATTCCCCCAGCCTCCTCGGCTACCTCTGGCGCGCCCGCCGCGCGCTGGCGCCGGGCGTCGGACTGGCGTTGTTGCGGAGCCTCGCGATCGCGCCGTGCCCGCTGATTTTTGCACGCATCATCGATCAATCGGTGCCGGCGGGCGACACGCGCAGCGTGCTGTTGTATACCGCGCTCTTCGCTTCGTTGCTGGGGATGCATTACGTGTTCTCCATCCTCGGGGCCAATGAGCTGGCCAAGGTCATGGCTCGCCTGATGGTCGAGTTGCGCAGCCGCATTTTTTTCCGCCTGCAGTTTCTGAGTTTCAGTTATCTTGATCGGCAGAAAACCGGCCGCCTACTTTCAAAATATGCGTTTGATACGCAGAAAATTGAGTCGTTGCTGTACTCGGTGTTGAACCAATTCCTGCCCGTGATTTTGTACAGCACGGGAGTGTTTCTGGTGCTGGCTTTTCTGAATTGGCGGCTCACGGCGATCCTCGTGCTCGCGTTGCCCGTGTGGGCGTTCGCGAAGTGGCGCTTTTTTGCGAAGCTTCAAATCACTAACCACGAAGCCCGCCTCGCGCAGGAAAAACTCACCGGCACCGCGAGCGAATTCATTTCCGCGCTTCGCCTCGTGCGCAGCTTCGGCGAAGAAAAACAGGCCGAGCAACTCCTCGACCGCAGCAGCGGCGACTTCGCGCGCAGCCGTGTCGATCAATCGTGGGTAAGCGCGGTTTTTGGCACGTTCACCTACGTTAGCACGCAAGCCATCGCTGCGCTCGTCGTCGCCGGTGGCGCGATCCTCGCGATCCAAGGCCAAATGACCGTCGGTACGCTCGTGGCTTTTATCGCAGGCCTGCCGGTGATTTTGGCGCCGGTGCAGATGGTGATCGGCTTGAGCGAACCGTGGTTCGCCGGCCGGGAAAGCTACGCAAGTATCAAAGAACTCATCGACTCGCCTTACGTCGAAGAATGGCACGGCGCGCGGCGCGAAAAACGTCTCTCCGGGGACATCGTCTTCGATCGCGTCTCGTTTACATATCCCGAAACGGAGAAACGCGTGATCGAATCGTTTTCCCTTACGATCCGCCCCGGCGAAAACATCGCCCTCGTCGGCCCCTCGGGCTCCGGCAAGAGCACGTTGGCCAATCTCCTCCTCGGCCTCTACGCGCCGACCGCCGGCCAGATCCTCATCGACGGCGTCCCGCAAAGCGAATGGGACATGCGCTGGATCCGCCGCCAGATGGCCGTCGTCATGCAAGAAAGCATTCTGCTTTCCGGCACGGTTGATGAAAATATCCGCTTCGCCCACGCCGGCGCCACCGACGAAGAAGTTCGCGCCGCCGCCCGCCTCGCCAACGCCGAGGAATTTATTTTAAAAATGCCGCAAGGCTATCAAACACCCATCGGCGAGCGCGGCGTCACGCTCTCCGGTGGCCAGCGCCAACGCCTCGCCATCGCGCGCGCGATATTGCGCAATCCGCCCGTGCTCATCCTCGACGAAGCCACTTCCGCCCTCGATTACGAGAGCGAGCGCCTCATCCAACAAGCCCTCGACCGCCTCGCTCAAGGCCGCACCGTCATCACGATCGCGCACCGCCTCAGTACCATCAAAAACGCCGACCGCATCGTTGTCCTGCGCGACGGTGCCGTGCTCGAAGAAGGCGATTACACCACGCTGCTCGCCCGCGGCGGCGCCTTCGCCGAACTCATCACTGCACAGACCATCGGAGCCGATTTCATCAAAGCCGAAACCCCGTCCTTACTTCCCCCTCCCTCGGCTCTTCCTCCCACGTACTCCTCATGAAAACCCTCAGCTCCTTCCGCTTCATCGCGTTTGTGTTGCTCTCGTTAATTGTCGTCCGCGCCGACGACTTCCCCGGCCTCAAAGTCATCATGACCGCCGATGACTACGCCCGCGCCGGCCTCGACCGCCTAACGTCCGACCAGATCGGCGTGATCGACGCCGCCCTCATCCGCCACTTCCGGGCCAACGTCAGCGTCGCCGCCGAGCGCAAAGCCGCCGAGCAAGTTGGCGCCGCTACCACCGCGGTCATCGCCACCGAGCGTAAACGCAGCGGCCTCGAACGCTTCGGGCTCCCCTCTTTCAACGGCGACTGGAAAAATGAACCCATCCTCAAAGCCCGTGCCACGGGCTGGGTCGGCGGCAACAGCTTCGCCCTCGACAACGGCCAGGTTTGGGAAGGTGTGGAACCCATCACTGTCGAACTCGTCGGCCGCGAAGTGGAAATCCAACCCCGCCCCGCCGGCGCCTTTGCCTTGAGCGTCGATGGCAAGAACACCACCCTGCGCGTCCGCCGCGTGAAATAACCCAACCCGCCCGTCACGTCGCTGCACGCACCACGCACCGCGCGCCCCCACCCCCGGCCCCGTGCTCACCCTCGCCAACGCCGAACTTTCGGTAGAACTCCTCGACCCAGCCGACCCGGCGGATCGCGCGCACCAAGGCATCCGTTTCTGCTGGGGCGGCTACATCTGGCAGGTCCAAGATCCCCGCGGCGGTCCGCTGCTGGCCGGCCCCGAATGGCCCCATCCGACGCCCAAAGCTTTCAACGGCCAAGGCCTCCCGGAATCGTTTCGCTACGCCGAATTCGGCACCCAACGCCCGCTCATGCTCCGCGACGGCCACGGCTGGATCATCGGCATCGGCCACGTCGCTCCCGGCGCCGACGGCAAACCTGTCGTGACCGAACCCTGCTCGTGGCGCATCACGCCCGCCGCCACCGCCCTCGAGTTTCGCACCGATCAATCCGGCGACGGCTACGGCACCGAGCTCACCCGCCGCGTCGCCCTCGAAGGGCGCACGCTCATTTCCACCACGAGACTCACTAACACCGGGGGGCGTGTTCTGCCGTTGCATTGGTTTGCGCATCCTTTTTTCGCTCTCACCGATCGCCTGCTCACCTGCGAATTGCCCGCCGGTTATAGCTTTCCCGAAAATCCCGGCTACGCCCTCGACGCCAGCAACCGGCTGTCGTTCAAACGCCGCTTCGAAAACGAACTCGACGGCCACTTCGAACCCCTCCGCATCGCCCCCGGCCAACCCCTCCGCGTCCAGCTCTCGCATCCGCACCTGAGCGGCCTCACGTTCTCGGCCGATTTCACGCCCGATTTTTGCCCGATCTGGGGCAACAGCAACACCTGGAGCATCGAGCCCTACCTCGTCACCGAACTCGCGCCCGGCGCCACCCGAACATGGACGCTGCGTTACACCTTCGGCTCCGTACGCAACTGACTCTGCGCCCCGTCGGCTCATAAAATGCCCCAAGCGCTTCCTCCCACCCCCGCCCTCGCCGAATTAGCTGCGATGATTGGCCAAAGCGAAGCCCAAGCTCTCGCCCGCGTCTTTTTGCAAGATACCGCCGGCCTCATCGATACGCTCGCCGCGCCCCACAGCACCGCCATCACGCCGAGCCCCCATTTGATCGCAGCGCATAATCTAAAAAGCACCGCACACCTCATAGGCGCCTACGAACTCTCCAAGCGCGCCCGTAATTTAGAACTCCGCCTCAAGTCCGCTGGCGACAGTCCCACGCGCGCCGAAGTCGACGCGCTCCGCGCCGACTACCAACGCATCCACCAACTGCTCACGAGCTTCGTCCGCGGCTGAGTCCACGTCACGCTCGCGCATCGACCTGAGCCTCGCGCCACACCCTGCGCGGGGACGGCGAGCTCACATTTTCACCAGGCCGGTCTGCACGCACCAGCGCACCAGACTAGCCACTTCATGCACGCCGACTTTTTCCATGATGTTGGCGCGATGTTTCTCGACGGTGCGCACGCTCAAGTCCAGACGCGCCGCCAGTTCCTTCGAAGAAAATCCCTCCGCGACAAACCGCGCCACCTCGATCTCGCGCGCCGAAAGCACCTTCACCGCCTCCAGCGAAAAAGCCTCGGGATCACTCCGGACTCCCGCCGCTACCTTGGGCAACGCGGCTTGCGCCGAAGGCGTCGCGCCCTTCGGCGCCACATGCGTCGCAAAAAACATCCCGCCCTCCATCAACGATTCCATCGCCTGCATGATGTAGCTCAACGGAGCCGCCTTATCGACAAAACCATGGACGCCCTGCGCCACCAAGCGCGCCGGCAGATCTCCATCAGGATGACCCGTGAGCACCAAAATCCGCGTCGCCGGCAAGCGCGCACGCACCTCGCGCACGATCTCCAACCCGTGCAAGTCCGGCAAAAAAAGATCCACCGCCAAAAGATCCGGTTTCGTCCGCAGGCAATACTCCAAACCTTCTTTGCCCGAATCAAACGCGGCACTCACGACGACCCCGCGCACGCGGACCAATGCCATAGACAGCATCTTACGAAAGACCGTATTATCTTCGATGATAACCACCCGTTTAGCCACAGTAAAACTACCTAGCGAGGCGCGGAGCCTTCTTTCAAGCCCATAACGTATGCCTTATATCTTATTGCCCACCAAACTACTCCGATTCAGCGCAGCTGATAATGCAAACTCGCCGCCGCCGTTCACTATAATTGGACGTTTCTCGTTTTCAGTTCGGCGGAAAGAAATAACAATAAGTCCTGCCCGCTTCACCGCAGAATGATTATGAGCTCGGTTCGGTCACGAGGTTGAGGCAAACCACGCTCTGCACTCCATGCCCGCCTCCGCCGCCACTCCCTCACGCCCGGCCCTCATCGGCGCCTTCGCCACGATTTATCTCGTGTGGGGCAGCACCTATTTGGGCATGCACATCGCCGTCGAGACGATGCCGCCCTTCCTGATGGCCGCGGCGCGATTCCTCGTCGCGGGCGCATTGCTTTTTATATTTTTAAAATTCCGTGGTGCGCCCAGGCCCAGCCTGCGCCAGTGGCGCGTCAACACCCTCATCGGCGCCTTTCTTCTGCTCGGTGGCAACGGCGCCGTCGTTTGGGCGTCGCAATATCTGCCTTCGGGGATCATAGCATTGCTCATCGGCATCGGCCCGCTGTTTATCGTACTGACCGAGTGGGCGTGGCCCGGCGGGCTGCGGCCGACGGCTCGTACATTTGGTGCAATGCTCCTCGGCTTCACCGGCGTCGTCTGGCTCGCCGCCCCGTGGCAAAACACCGCCCACGGCGGCCTGCACCTCGGCGGGGTGATCGCGATTCTGATCGGCTGCGTGGCTTGGGCGCTCGGCTCCATCACTTCGCGCCATGCGCAACACGGCGCCACACCCGCGCAAGCGGCCGCATTGCAGATGCTCGGCGGTGGCGCGGCGCTGCTGCTCGCCGCGGGCCTGCACGGGGACTTCGCCCGCTTCGATGTTCACGCGGTGAGCCCACGCTCGTGGCTGGCGTTTGTCTACCTCGTGGGCATCGGCTCGTTGGTCGGTTATTCGACGTTTGTGTGGCTCATGAAAAATTGCGCGCCCGCCCACGTCGCCACCTACGGTTACGTCAACCCCATCGTCGCGGTCTTCCTCGGCTGGCTGATCCTCGACGAACCAATCAGCACGCGCACGATCATCGCCTCCGCAATCATCATCGCCTCGGTCGTATTGATCACGCTGGAGAAATCTAAACCCGCAGAAAAACCCCAGAAGAAAAGTGTCGCATAATAGGTGATGCTTTTAAAAGAGGGTGACCAGGTATTCGATCTTATCCGTCACTTGCGGCAGGGGAGATGTTAAGCTAGTCTCAAGCTCGAGCGCTTTTTTATATGTTCAAAATGCACCGTCTCTTCGCCCTGACCTGTCTCGCTTTGCTTCTCGGCGGTTGCAGCACAATCAGCAGCCGCATCGAGGAAAAATCGGCGGCTTTCTCGGCCCTCGACGCCGATATCCAAAATAAAATTCGGCTCGGGCGCGTCGAAGTCGGCTATTCGCCCGATCTGGTCTACATCGCCCTCGGCACGCCCGACGAACGCCTCACCAAAACCTCTACGACCGGCACCAACGAGACGTGGATCTATAACAGTTACCGTCAAGAATACCTCGGCAGCGCCCACACCGGTTATAGGCAATACGTCGTGATCGACCCCAAGACCCGACAAGCCGTCGTCATCTACGAACCTGTTTACAGCAGCGTCTACCGCGACCGTGTCGACGAACGCATCCGCATTAACTTTAAAGCCCGTCAGGTCGAATCGATCGAACAGGTGAAACGCTAGACTTAGCAGCGCCCATCTGCGCCGAATCCGTCGAGGAACCGAGCTAACGGGAAACAGGGTTGTCACGTTGCGGCACGGTCGCATCATTAGCAGAGCATGTCTTCGCCTACCCCGAACCACGACGATGTGGTGCACAGCGAGCCGTTTCTACGCTCCTTGATGCGCCGCCAACTCGCCCTCTCCATCGCTTGCGCGGCCACGTTCCTCGTGGCTTTGCTCGGCTTGCCGCTCCTCAACTATTTCGCCCCGGCCTTCATGGCCACCCGCGTCGCCGGGTTCACCCTAAGTTGGCTCATCCTCGGGGTGCTATTTTTCCCCTTCGTCTGGATCATCTCGTACGTCTTCATCAAGCGCTCGCTGCGCCTCGAAGAAGCCGAAGTCCAAGAACTCCGCCGCTCCTAAGTCTCCTAAGTCATGAATCTCCCTCTCGCTTTCTTCGGCGGCGTCGATCCTTGGATCTTCACGTTTTCTTTCATCACGGTCGCGGTCACGCTTTGGATGGGTTTCCGCTCCGCGAAAACCTCCAAGACGGCCAGCGACTTCTTCGTCGCGGGGCGTTCGGTTTCCGTGGGTTGGAACGCCTCCGCGATCTCGGGCGAATACCTTTCGGCGGCATCGTTCATGGGCATCGCCGGCATGGTGATGTCATCGGGCTACGATGCGTTGTGGTATCCGGTGTGTTACGCGTGCGGTTATCTTTTTCTGCTGTTGTTTATCGCCGGGCCACTGCGGCGCTTCGGGGCTTACACGATCCCGGATTTCGCCGAGGGTCGGTTTGATTCGCCGATGTTCCGCAAGATCGCCGTCTGTTTCGTGTTGTTCATCGGTTTCTTTTACACGATGCCGCAGATGAAAGGTGCGGGCGTCACGCTCGCGTATATTTTCCCCGGCCTGCCGTATTGGGTTGGTGTTGTGCTCGTCGGCGCGGTGATCACGCTCAACGTCGCCCTCGGCGGCATGAAGGGCATCACGCTCGTCCAAGCGGTCCAATATTGGATCAAGCTCTTCGCGATCACGGTGCCCGTGTTCGTGCTCATGGCGGTCGTCGGTTTCTACAACGGCCAAGTCGGCGCCAATGTCGCCCCAGGCGAAACCGCGTTCGCTGCGGCTGCCGGTCAAGCGAGCGCCCCGTCTTCCACCAGCATCGAACGCAAACCACTCGTCGCAAAAGCCCCCGCGGACACCGCGTGGATCGCGCCGTTTGGCCCGCTCACGACCAAGGCCGTCAACGCCGCCGCCGCCGCACTGCCCGCGGAGCAACGAGCCGCGTTCCTCGCCGAGCACCAGAAGCCCTACTCGCTCGTTTATACGTACTCGCTCATCATCGCGCTCGTCTGCGGCACGGCCGGACTGCCGCACATTCTCGTGCGTTTTTACACCAACCCCGACGGCGTCGCCGCGAAAAAAACCACGATGTGGGTCATGATTTTGATCGGCGTGTTTTACGTGTTTCCGCCGGTGTTTGGCGTGATCGGACGCAATCTCATGCCGGAACTCTACAGCGGCGTCGGCGCCAAGGGCACGGACAAGGTCGTGCTCGAATTGCCCACGCTCATCAGCGCCAAGTACGGCGTCGTCGGCTCGATCTTGAGCGGCATCACCTGCGCTGGCGCGTTCGCGGCGTTCATGAGCACGTTCAGCGGCCTGCTCGTCTCGATGACGGGCGCGCTCGCCCACGACGTCTACGGGCGCATGTTACGGCCAAAATCTTCATCCACCGAACGCATGGTCGCGTTCAAACTTGCCGCCATTCTAATCGGCGCTGTGGCCGTTACGCTGGGTTGCTTCGTCGAGCCACTCGAGATCAACTTCATGGTTGGCCAAGCCTTCGCAATCGCCGCCGCGAGTTATTTCCCGCTGCTCTTTATGAGCGTATGGTGGCGCGGCATGACGATGAAAGGCGCAGCCACGGGCATGTTGACCGGCGGCCTCTGCGCGCTCGGCGCCGCCGCTCTCACCAACCTCGGCACGCTCGCCCTCGACAAGGGCCCGATGGGCAAAATCTTCGCGAGCTTCGCCCCGCTCAATGGCTTCTGGGCCGAACATCCGCTACTCCGCATCCTATGTGAACAGCCCGCGATCTGGAGCGTGCCGCTCGCGATCACGCTCATGATCGTCGTCTCCAAAGCGACCGCCGCCCAGGTGCCCGCCGATATTCGCATGAAGATGCTCGTCCTGCACGCACCCGAAAAACTCGGTCTCAAACAGGAATACATCCAAGACCACCAAGCCGGCGCCGGGCATTAAGCCACCGCGCGCCTGCGCGTTTTCAAAATTTTGGAAACAACGTCCGCCCCGCGCTGAGCTCGTTTTCGAGCTCGGCGAGAAACGTCGCCCGCGTGATTTCTTTCGCGCCGAGGCGTTCCATATGCGGCGTAAGTTGCTGGATATCCAGCCACGCCTGACCGCGCTCGCGGAGATAACCGGCGATAAACCAGATCGCCAATTTCGAGGCATTATCCTCGAGGTGAAACATACTCTCGCCCCCGAAAAAACCGCCCGCATCGACGCCATAAAGCCCGCCCACGAGCGCGTCGTTTTTCCAAACTTCGACGCTGTGCGCTGCGCCCGCGCAGTGGAGCGCCGTGTACGCCGCGATCATTGCCGGACTGATCCAGGTGCCTTCCTGCCCCGGCCGTGACGCCGCCGCACACGCCGCGATCACCGCCGGAAAATTACGATCAATCGAAAAACTCCAACCCGGTTTCCGCGCGGTTTTTTCCAACGTCCGCCCCGGCGTGAATTCATCAAACACCAATACCGCGCGCCGCCGCGGACACGCCCACGGAATCGCCTCCTCGGGTCGGCCGGGCCACGGAAAAATCCCGCGCGCATACGCGGCGCGTAAATTTTCCACCGTCAACGCATCATCACCCGTCACCGCCACGACTTCGCGCCCGCGCGTGAGTTCGCGACGATGGGGAAACGTCAAATTCAGCGTCGGCGTCATCGCGCTCGGGTTCGCGCGCGAGCGTTTACTCGCGCTTGAGCTCGCGCGTCATCAGCGCGTTCAACGCCGCGGCCGGAGCTTTGCCGCCAAACAGAATCTCGTGCATCTCGCGCAAGATCGGCGCTTCGATGCCGCGTTCCACACACAAGCCGTGAAACGATTCCGTCGTGCGGTAACCTTCGACGACGGTCTTGCGGTGCGCGATGAGCTCGGCGGCTTTCTGGCCTTCGCCGATGCGTTGGCCAAATTCGCGATTGCGGCTCCAGGCGCCGTGACACGTCGCCACGAGATCGCCGAAACCGCTCAGGCCATAAAACGTCTCCGGCCGAGCGCCGAGCGCTACGCCGACGCGCACCATCTCGGCGAGCGCGCGCGTGAGCAGCGCGGCGTTGGCGTTGTCGCCGAGTCCGAGGCCCGCCGCGCAACCAGCAGCGATGGCGTAAATATTTTTCAAGCAACCGCCGTATTCGAGGCCCGCGAGGTCGTCGCTCGTGTACACGCGCAACGTCGGGCCGCTAATGGCGGTCTGGATTTCCGCGATCAACGCCTCACTGCCGCGCGCCGCGCCGAGCACCATCACCGCGGGCAAACCCCGCGCGACTTCGCCGGCGTTGGTAGGGCCGGTGATGGCGCCCACGGGCACTTCGGGCTGCACGGCGGCGATCACTTGCGTCGGGCGCAAGTGCGAACCGACTTCGAGGCCTTTGGCTAAACTCACGATCAAGCGCAACGGCGCCGCCGCGCCGCGCGCGGCTTGCACGCGCGCCGTCGTCTCGCGCAACGCCTGCGACGGACACGCCAGTAACACCACGGTCGCCGGCGCCAACGCCGCCGCGAGATCCGCGGTCACCCCGAGGGCGGGCGGGAGCGCGATGCTCGGAAGATATTCCCGATTCTCGCGCGCCGCGAGCAAGGCCGCAGCTTGCTCCGCGCGGCGCGGCACGAGCGTCACCGGCCGACCCAGACGCGCCAGATGCACCGCAAACGCAGTGCCCCAGGCTCCAGCTCCGACGACGCAGAATTTCATGGGCAGAGGTTAACCACGAAACTCGCCAAAGACACAAAAAAGAAAACGCCGCAGCTGCGCGTTTCCAAGAACGGTGATGTTGGCGAAGGCACGGACATTACTTGAGGAACGCCGGGATTTTTTCGTGAGCGATCATCGACTCAAACGTCTCGCGCGCGGTCACGAGTTCGAAGGCGCTGCCTTGGACCATGACCTCGGCTGGAAGGGCGCGGGTGTTGTAGCGGCTCGACATCGTGGAGCCGTAGGCGCCGGCGCTCATGAGCGCGATGTATTCGCCTTCGCCGACTTCTTGGAGTTGACGGTCTTTCGCGAAGCAATCGCCGCTCTCGCAGATCGGGCCGACGACATCCGCCACGAGCGCGCGGCGCGTGGTGTCACGGTGGAGCGGGACGATCTCGTGAAACGCTTCATACATCGCGGGGCGCACGAGGTCGTTCATGGCGGCGTCGACGATGAGGAAATTTTTTCCAGAGCCGCGTTTGAGGTGCTCGACGCGCGTAAGGAGGACGCCGGCGTTGCCGACCATGTAGCGGCCGGGTTCGAGAAGGATTTTGAGGCCGAGCGGTTGGAGCAACGGCACGAGCGCGGCGCCGTAAGCCTCGGGCGTGAGCGGGCGCGTGGCCGCGGGCTGCGCGTCCCACCAAGCAGCGCTGCCGCTAGCGAGCGCGTCTTTGTAAACGATGCCGATGCCGCCACCGATGGAGAAATACGTGATACCATACTTGGCTTTCAACTCGGCGGCAAAGGGCGCCACCTTGGCGACGGCTTCGGCGAAGGGCCCGATTTCCGTGAGCTGCGAGCCGATGTGCATCTGCACGCCGCGCAGTTGGATGTGGGGATATTTCGAAGCGGCCTCGTAAGCGGCGGCGGCAAATTTGAGCGGGATGCCGAATTTGTTGTCGCTCTTGCCGGTGGTGATTTTGGCGTGGGTGTGGGCGTCGACGTCGGGGTTGATGCGGATGGCGATGGGCGCTTTCACGCCCATTTTGCCGGCGACGTGATTGATGCGGGCAAGTTCGGGCTCGCTCTCGACGTGGAAGGAGAAAATGCCGCTCTCAAGCGCGAGCTGGATCTCGGCCTCGGTCTTGCCGACGCCAGCGAAGACGCTGCGTTTCACATCGGCGCCAGCGGCGAGCACGCGGCGGAGTTCGCCACCACTCACGAGGTCAAACGCCGCGCCGAGGCGCGCGAAATGCCGGAGCACGGCGAGGCCGGAATTGGCCTTCATCGCGTAACAAAGCTGCACGTCGAGCCCGGTGAGGCTGTTGGCGAGGCGGTTGTAATTATCGGCCATCGTGGCGGCGCTGGTGACGTAAGTCGGGGTGCCGTAGAGGCGGGCGACTTCGGCGAGATCGACGGACTCGCAGTGTAAGTTTTGGCCGACGTAGTGGAAGTGGTGCATAAAAATGAGGGAAAGATAGAAACGGTGCGAGTTTCGCCTTGAAAAAACCAATCCAAAATTACGTTTTCATCAGCGTGCTCCGCTTCATCCAAAAACTGCTCCATCGCCCGGCGATCCGTTTCGGATTGGCGCGGGATCGGCGGGGTAGTCGGTTGCGCGATCCTCGGTTTGTGAGTTTCATGGCGCAGAACAACCGCAAGACGCTCGATACGGACCTACAGGACACTGTGTTACGTGGGCGGAAACTCTTACGGCACGCGCTCGTCGCGGCGGCGATCGCTGGGGTGGCGTGGTTTGCGTTGGAAAGTGCGCAGGCGCTTTCAATTTTCTGAGCGCGGCCTTGCCGTCGGCGGCCGGAACGCCTTGCGTGGTGCGCATGACGCCCCTTCGCCTTTTTTCTCGTAGCCTCGGTATCACGCTCGCCCTCGCCTTCGTCGCGCTCGTCGCGGGTTGCGGCAATGGTTTCAAACTCACCGGGGTCAACGTGAGCATCGTCGGTTTTAAACCCTCCACCTCGAGCAAATTGGAAACCACTGCGGTGATGACCTTGCGCTACACCAGCGAAAATGTGATCCCAATCGGTCTCTCGGGCTCGAATCACAAACTTTACCTGAACGGCGTCTACGCAGGCAAAACTCTAAGCGAAGAACAGCCCTTGGGTTTGGCCCCGCTGAGCGCGATCAATCAAGACGTGACGGTGAAATTTGAAAATCTCGCGCGCCTGCAACAGCTCGTGGCAGCTGCCGGCCAAAACACCGCCGCTTATAAAATCGAAAGCGTGCTCCTCGTCACCAGCGTCGAGGAGAAGTTGGACATCAAAACCACCGGCACCGGCAACGTGGATCTGCGGCCGCTTGTCGCCGGCACCGGCGCGCGCTAAGCCCGCCCACCGCGCGTGGACTTACGGGAGTTCGTAGATTTCAACGATCGCCTCGCCCACGCCGCCATCGGCGCCGGAGACTTGAACCGTATAACCACCTGCCGGCAGGGAGACGGTGATCGCGGCATCTTTGCTGCCTGCGGTGAGCGCGAAAGCGCCGACGGATGCGGAGGTGGCCGCCAGCGTAGCGGACCAGTTATCGTTTTCGGCGATTTTGGTGCTGCCGCTGTAGATCTCGAGTTTGGGATCGGTCAGCACGCCAGTGACGCCGAATTCGGATAGTTTGGGTCCTACCGCGCGGATCAAAAGATTACGCGCACCGTCGCCGGCGAGCGTGAAACCGGCGATGAGAATGTTGGCGCCAGTGCCCACTTTATTCCGCGCGGATAAGTTGGTGAAACGTGGCGTGTCGCCCGTGCCCGCATCGTAGCCTTCGACCAGCACGGTGCCGGCGGCAGGACCCGAAACTTGGAGCGTGCGACCTCCTTCGATGGTTGTAACCAGCGCCGCATCGAGGCTGGTGCTCGCCGCGTAGCTGAATGCGCCCACAGATTGGAAGGAAGCACTCAACGCCGCGCTCCCGCCCCAATTGTCGTTGGAGTCTACCTTGATGGCACCGGCGTAGAGATCGAGCATCGGGTTAGCCATGACGTCGGGCACACCGAAGGCAGCGAGCGTGGGTCCGACCGCCCGGAGCAACACGCGCTTCGAGCCACCACTCATAGTGAAGCCCACGATCACGATCTGATTAGCCGTGAGGGCGGTACGGACGGAGAGGTTGGAGAGGCGCGGCGCCGTGGTGCTCGTCGCGGTGACGGTGAGGCTGGCGGCAGTGCTAGTGACCGATCCCGCGCTATTGGAAACCACCACCGTGTAGCTACCGGCGTCACTCGTGGCCGCGGAGGCAATCGTGTAGGTCGCGTTGGTCGCGCCGCTGATCGACGTGCCGTCTTTTTTCCAATCGTAAGTGAGCGGTGAACTGCCACTGGCAACCACCGTGAAACTCGCGGCGCTCCCGACGGACACAGCGCTCGCGCTCGGTTGCGTAGTGATCGTAGGTGCCGTGACCCCGCCGGTCACAGTCAATGTTACCGCGTTACTGGTGGCGGAACCTTGTGAGTTGGTGGCTACGAGGGTATAAGTGGCGGCGTCAGCCGAGGTAGCGCCGGAGATGGTGAGGATCGTGCTGGTGGCGCCGGAGATGGGGCTGGAGCCTTTGAACCATTGCAGCGTGGGGGTAGGTGAACCGGAGACCGCGGCGATAAATTGAGCCGTGCCTCCGGCGGCGACGGTTTTCGAAGTGGGCTGCGTGGAGATCGTCGGCGCGGAGTTGGGCGCGGCGGCGATGTTGATGACGTAGGTAAAAGTTGTGGAGGTGTTTTTAGCACCGGCACTTTCCCACGCGGTGAGCGAAAGTAAAAATTGTCCCGCGGAAGTGGGTGTGCCGTCGAGTTGTAGAGTGGATGCGTTGTTAATCAGTCCGCTGGTGACTCCAGTGGTGGTGGTGCCATACGCTTTGAGGGAGAGGCCAGGCGGGACACCGCCGTTGACCGTCCAGGAGCTCGCTGCGGATTGCGCACCTTTCACGGAGAACACCACCGTGTTGAAAACCACTCCCACAGTCCCGCTGGCCGGACTCGGGGTCGATGCGCTCAAAGTGGTCGCACCCGCCATGCTGTGCACCGCGCCGAGGGCGCCGAGCGTGGTGGCGGCGGCTTTCAGGACGTTGCCGGCGGTGGAGCTGAGAACGTAATCCCCCGCGGTCGCGGCGACGCGGATGATCGGGGTCCGCTGGAGCAGCGCGATGAGCAGCGCGCCGGGGAGATTCAGCCAATGCAGGCGGCGATGGAGGGCAGCGGAAAAGGACATGGTCAGGAGAAGGCCGATGACAGCAGCGACATGACAAAGTTACTAAATCAGAAAAAGTGACGCGAAACCGTGCGCTCAGTTACAGCCGCAACCGCTGCCACCCACGCCGCGGCCGCCAGCGGCGGATTCGCGCGAGAAATAAACGTGTTCGGCGAGAGCGAGCGCGAGCGGATCACGGTCAGGCCGCATCGTGTAATCGGCGAGCGTGGCGCGCTCCCAAGGTTGGACGCGGGCGGTGGTCGTGGCGCAGCCAGAGACGAGCGCGGTGGCGGCGAGCAGCAAGGCTAGGAGGAGGCGGGAGCGCATGGGATTTGGGAGAAAGGGGAAATGCTTTAGGATTTCTCGGCGAGGAGGGCATCAAGTTCGGCGCGGAGGAGTTGATCGGTGGTGGCGCCGTGGTAACCGGCGTGGAGGGAGCGGACTTTACCGTCGCGGCCGATCACATACGTCGTGGGCATCGCGGGGACGACGACGGCGCGGACGAGTTGTTGCGCGGCGTCGTGGAGCGCGGGAAACG
This sequence comes from Opitutia bacterium, assembly GCA_947449835.1. Classification (GTDB taxonomy): domain Bacteria; phylum Verrucomicrobiota; class Verrucomicrobiia; order Opitutales; family Opitutaceae; genus Tous-C4FEB. The sequence goes on along the minus strand of CANFSZ010000024.1, from coordinate 9,345 downwards.
GCGGGGCTTGTTTCTTCACGAACGCAGCGTAGGCCGAGGCTTTTTCATCGACGCTCACGCCGACCAGGACGACGCCGCGCGGGGCGTAGTCGGCGTTGATTTTGCCGAGCGCGGGAAACGACGCTTTGCACGGCGCGCACCACGAGGCCCAGAAATCAACGACGAGGATTTTGCCCTCGGTCGCGGGCACGGTGCCGCCGGTGAGGCCGGCGGTGGCGAGCGCGGGGAATACGTCTCCGACTTTGATGTCGGCGCGCGCGGCGCTGGTCGAAAACGTGAGGACGAGGGCGAAGAAAAAAACGGAGCGCATGGAAGGAAATTTTTAGGTGGCGACGTAGTTCCAGAAACCGCGGGTTTGGGCGCGGGTGGAATCGGTGAGGAGTTGGCCTTCGGCGCCGGGTTGCGCTTGGATGAGCTCGAGTCCGGCTTTCACGCCGAGGACGAACGCGGCCGTGCTGAGGACGCCAGCTTGCAGGCAAGTCGGCGCGATGATGGTGGCTTGGCGGCAACCGTTGGCGACGGGGCGGCCCGTGCGCGGGTCGACGATGTGGCCGTAGCGAACGCCGTCGATGACGACGCGGCGCAGGTAATCGCCTGAGGAAGCGACACCTTGGCCGCGGGTGAGCGCGAGCGAACCTTTGAGCGCGCCAGGGGCGGCAGGGTCTTCGAGCCCGATGTGCCACGCGGGGCGACCGGGCGGGAGTCCGACGGCGCGGAGGTCGTGGCCAAAATCGACGAGCGCGGCGGTGAGGCCGAGGTCACGCGCGATCTGGGCGACGATATCGACGGCCCATTCTTTGCCGAAGCCGCCAAAATCGAGGGCCATGCCGGGCTCGGGCAAAAACACGTGGCCGGGCGTGCGTTGAACTTTTCTCCAACCGACGAGGCGTTGCGCGGCGGCGAGCTCGGCGTCGGTGGGGAGACGAGGAGACGGGGCTTTATAATCCCAGAGGCGCAGCAGCGGCAGCGCGGTGGGATCGAGCACGCCTTGCGTCATGAAATGAAGGCGGTCGCACAGGGCGAGAAGGCCTTCCATCTCGGCGTCAATGGCGACGGGCGCGCGGCCGGCGGCGGCGTTGATGCGCGAGATGAGGCTGTCGGGGCGGAAGCGGGAATATTTCGCTTCGAAGGCGGCGACCCAGGCGACGGCGGCGGTTTCAAAGGCCTGGGCTTGGGCGGCGGAAGTCGCAGCGTATTGGACTTCGCAACGGGTGCCGAGGGCGGACCACGTGAGCACGCGCAGCGGGATGTCCGTCGCCGACGTAGCGGCGGGGGGTGGTGGGGCGCGGTGACTAGGGAGGACGAGGGCCACGGACGAAGGCGGGAGCGAACGCGGGAGAAAAGTTAACTTACCAAGCGAAGCGGGCGCCGAGGGTGAGAATGGTCGCGCGGACGTAGGCGCTGGCGGGAGTGACGCCGTCGCGGCCGCGCATGTCGTAGCGCTCGAGGGCAGCGTCGAATTGCAGCGCGTCGGTAGCGTTGAAGATGAGCTTCAAGCCGGTGTTGTAGGAGCGGAAAGCTGACAGCCGGTAATCGGAGGAATAGAACGGGCCGGCGGGATTGGGGCGGCGGCCGGGGAGGATCGGCGTGCGGTCGAGGTTGTAGTAATAAAAATCGGCGGCGCTTTGTTGGTAGAGACGGAAGCCGGGACGGAGGATAAATTTCTCGCCGAGACGTTGGAACCACGCGGTCTCCACGGTGTGGGCGCTGGTGCCGAAGGTGTCGCGGTAGTAGCGGTAGCTAGAGTCGAGGGCGCCGCGGAGCGTGGGGAAGGCGCGGTTGAGGGACGCAAGGGCGATCCACTTGTCGCGCTCGCCGGGGCGATTTTCACCGAAGGTCTGGCTGAGAAAAATACCGGGCAGTAGCTCGACGTTTTTTTCGACGAGCTTGTAGGGGTCGCTGATGTATCCGGTCGTGCGGCCCCAAGTGGCGTTGAGCGTGACGGAGGTGCGGGGGTCGAGGAGTTGGGTGACGCCGACGATGACGTCGTTGGAGCGTTTTTTGACTCGGTTGGGTTGGAAGAAGACTTTCACGTCGTCGTCGGTGCCGGCGACGCCCATGAGAAGCGTGGTATTCTTTTGGTTGAAATCGGTGAGGGCGTTGAGGGACCAGCCGTTGGAAACGTAGTCGCTCTCGCGGGAGTTGCCGAAGCCGAGGGCGAGATTAACGCGGGCAAACTGGCGGGAGAAATCGGCGTTCCAAGCTTTGCGGCGATCGTGAAGATCGGTGAGGCGGACTTGGTCACTGCCTTTGGGGGCGGGTTCGCCGGTGGGCGTGGCGCCGGTGATCGCGTCGAGCGTGCCGGTGATGCGAGCGTGATAATCCGTGCCGATGTCGTGCTCGATGAGCGCGGTCTGCGTCTCAACGGCGACGCGACCGCCGGATTCGCGGTAATCGGACCATTTGTAGGCGACGGAATTCTCGGCGCAAGCGCCCCGAGGCGCGAGGACGGCGAGAGCGGCGGCGAGGAGCAGGGCGGGAGACGGACGCGGTGTCATCGGATGATAAAATGAGAGTAATCGAATCGGGATCTTAAACAAGCCGAACGACGAACACGAACCCACGACCAGCCAGCAGCTGAAAGCCGCTATTTATTTGGCGACTTCGACCGAGGAAACGCGGAGCACCGCCGTGAGGGGCGTGCCCGAGGGGGGCGCGTTGAGCGTAAATTGCTCGATGCTGATATACGGGGAGCGCGCCTGGAGGTTGAGGTAGAATTTTTTCAACGCCTCCCAATCGACTTTGGTGATGGTGACTTGGAGCGAGTGCACGGAGAACTGGTCGCCGGTGACGTCGCGTTGCTCGCCGAGGCCGGGAGTGACGCCGGCGGCGCGGGCGAGTTTATCGACCTCAGCGTAGAGGCGCGTGGCGTCGAGCGTCTGGGCGGCGTCGAGGCGGGCGGCAGCTTTCTGCGCGGAGGCATCGATGGCGGTGCGGTTGGCGAGCCATTGCTTCTGCTCGGCGAGAGAAATGCTGGTGGAGCGTTGCTCGCGCCAGAAGGTGCCGACGCGAGTGCTGAAGCCAGAAAACCACATCACCACGCCGAGGACGGCGAACGCGACGAGGAGAAGTTTCTCGCGGAAAAGTCGGGCGAGGAATAGGGCGCGGAGGGTGCGGATCATGGCGCGGCGGTGGCGGCGGGTTTGACGGCGCCGGCTTTGAAGGTGGTCGTGAGGGTGAAGGTAGTGGTGGGCGAGCCGGGGGCGTTGCGTTGGCCGCTGATCTCGGCGTGCGAGACTTCAGGGAGCGCTTCGAGGGCGGTTTTAAACAGCGTGATCTCGCCGCTGTTATCCGTGCGCGCGTCGATGGTGACGCGTTCGAGGTCTTTGGCGTCGGTGACAACGCGCGAGAAACGAATCGTGCCGGGAATCTTGGCGGCGACGACGGAGATCATCTCCATCGGGAGCAGGCGTTTGGTGGAGAGGTCTTCGATGCGCGTAGCTAGAGCCTGCGCGTTCATGATTTTCTCGACGGTCGGGCGCTGGGCGGAGAGCTGAGTGAGACGGACTTTTTGCCAGGTGGCGCGAGCGGCGCCGAGGGAAATCTCCCCAAGACCCATGAACAAAAGCGCGAGCACGCAGCCGACGGCGACACGCCAGAACATGACGTCGCGGGCGAAACCACGGCGGCGAGCCAAGAGGGCGGCTTTGTCGCGGACGTCGAGATCGGCGGCGATCACGGCGGGCAGGCGCGAGGTGATTTCGCCGGCGACAAAGGTGAAATCGCCATCGCGGGCGGCGGCTTGAGCGACGGGCAGCGTCGCGAGATCGAGGACGTTGGTGCTACCGCCGACCACACGGAGGAGTTCAACTTTAGCGGCGGCGAGAGCGGCCTCGTGGGCGGGGACGTCGTCGGTGGCCGGGGCGAACGGCGTGGTGAAAATCTGCACGGGGCCCTCGGCGGCAGCGTGGAGCGCCGTGAGGCTGTCTGAGTGCGTAAGGATTAACGTGGTGCCGGCAGCGAGCGGGGCGCCAAGCAGAGCCGCAAAGGTCGGAAGGACGAGATCCGCTTCGTTCCAAAGGTCAGATTGTTCGGCCGTGACGCGGCGGCGATAAGCGGCGAAGACGAGCGCGGCGCTGGCACCGGGCGGATAATAGTAACCGTAATAAAGCTGGGCGACGGGGAACGGCGCGAGGGACTCAAGAGCAAGTTCGACCTGCGAGGCGACGTCCGCAGCGGGCGTTTCGGCGGCGATCGGGATGGCGCGGGTGAAGAAGAGCGCGTCGGGCAAGAGACAGACCTTGGGCGGCGGGGGGCCGGCGCGGAGAAAGTGGAGGGGCGAATCGCTCATCGGAAAATAGGTTGGCGAGAGGAGAAAAAGGGAGAATGGCCGAGAAAGGGAGAACGTTTAAGCGAAAAAACGAAAAGGTTGGCGACGACTAGGGCGCGGGTGGAGGCGGTGGAGGCGGTGGAGGCGGCGGCAGGGGCTCGTTTTCGGCGAGTTGGAGGATCGTGAACGGGTAATTGAGCCGGGTGCTGGCCGCGGCGGCGGTGGTGGCGGAGGACGGGGTGGTCGTGGGGCGGGAGGTGGTGGAGATGTTGGCGGCACTGGCGGCTTGTTCGTCAGACGTATTGGCGCGGGTGTTGGTTGCGGTCGTCAGCACGGTGGTTGCCCCGCCCCCTTGGGGGGAAACGACGACATCGAGGCGGTATTGGGCGCGGCCTTCTTGCACAACGAGGCGGATACGGAGGGCGCTGATGGTGGTGCCGAAGGTGTTGGCGCGGCCGGCGGAGCCGAGAAATTTGCGGGCGTCGTTGGAGGCGGTGAACCAGCCGGGGCCGTTGTAGGCGGATTGGCCGGTGCCGGCGAGGTAGTCGGAGAGCTTGGTTTTCTGCGTTTCGTCGAATTCGCCGAGAGCGGTGAGGACGTCGGATTTGGCGCCGTTGAGGTTAGTGCGCTGGAAATTGAGCAGGGAAACGTTCTCGACGAAGCGGCGGTAGAGGTCGTTGGGGTGACCGGCTTCGTCGAAGAAGATGGTGCGCGCAAAATCGATCGCGGCGAGTTCGCTGTAGGAACGCAGCGAGCGCAGCGGCGCGGCGTAGGCTAAGGCGGCGTGTTCGTAATCGGGCGATTGAGCGGTGGTGTAGGTGTGATTCCGCTTCATCCAGCCGAGCATGATGTCGGTGAGTTTCTCGGTGTCGTAGTTGGTGAGGCCGAAGGCGAGAAAGAGGTTTTGAAGCTGATTAGCGCCCGTCTGCGGCAGGGAGAGTTTACCGCTCTCGTCTTCAAAAGTGACCGTGACCGTGCGACCCTCGGTGGGAACGTAGCCGGCGAAACCGAGAGGGTCGGACCAACCTTCGGCGGGCGTGTGGAGGCCGTTGGTGACGAGGCGAAATTCTTCTAGGACAGAGAGCGTGGTCTCGAGGGCCGAATAAGCTTCTTGCCGGAGGCGGCGGGTGTCGGCTTCGCGGGCTTCGACGATCAGGTCGTTGGAGGCTTTTTCAAGGAAGACGGTGAGCGCGAGAGCCGTGAAAATCAGCGTGACCATCACGATCACGAGGACGCTGGCGCGGACGGAAGAAAGAGAGCGTGCTTTCATCGCCGGTTAAAAATTGGGTAACCCTTGCGGGGTGTTGCCGAGATTGACGACGGTCTCACGGGTGAACGCACCGTAAGCGAATTTCAAGCGGAGGCGCTGCGGTGCGGTGTATTTGCCGGTGTTGTCTTTTTTGACGGCCGTCTCGGTCGTCCAGCGCAGCAAGGCGGTGTCGTAGTAATCGTAAGCAATGGCGGTGACGAAAGGAGTCAGGATCGTCTCCCGCGGAGGATCGGCTTCGAAGCGGGGTTCGAGACGGGAATGCCACAGTAGGATCAGGCCTTCGTTTTGGCGGGCTTGGAGCGAGCACACGACTTCGGGCAGCGCGGGACCGGGCCAGCTAATCAGGCGGGTGCCGGCGGGAAGTTCAAAGGTGAGCAACGTGTCGGTGACGCCACCGCTGGGGCGGATTTCTTGAGGCGCGACGGGACTGGCGTTGGCGCGGGCGGCGGGCGGAAGGGTGGCGGCGCGGAGTTCGCGATCGAGGGCGCGGGTGACGGCGCGGACGTGTTGCTCGAAGAGGCGGATGTCGGTGTTTTTCCCCCAGAGTTCGCCCATGGAAAACACAAAGGTGTTGAGCGCGACGAGCATCAACGCGACGAGCGCGAGCGAGAGCAAAATCTCGAGGAGAGTAAAGCCCGCGCGGCGGCGCGCACAACGCGCGGCAGGAGAAAAAATGTGGCGGCGCGGGCTCATTTTTTCTTGGTGCCTTGAAGTTCTGCGATGCGGTCGCGCACGGCTTGGCGGAGTTGGGTTTTCTCGGCCGCATCGGACCACGTGGGGCGCAACACCGTGAAAGTCTGAGTGGTTTTTTGCGCGTCGCCGCCCTTGGACATATCGGTGACTTCGCACAAAAAGGTGACGGCAAAAAGGTCGGGCATCGCCGTGCTGGCGAGCGTCGCGCTCCAGCGGACGTGACGGTTTTCGAGCGAATCAAATTCCGCGCCCGCTTCGACTTTGGCGCGGTCGGGTTGAGCGAGAAGTTGGGCGCGGGCGAAGGCGACGTCTTCGTCGCGCGTGTTGCCGCGGGCGACGGCCTCGTAGCTGTTGAGGATATTAACGTACGTGGAGCCGAGCACGATGGCCGAGAGCGCGAAGATCATCAGTGCCACGAGGACTTCGAGCAGACTGAAGCCGGCGACGGAGCGCGGGGCGCGCGCGGAAAGAGAAAAAACGGGCGAGATCACGGCGTGGCTTTTGGTGGCGTGAGCACCGGCGAACACGTCCACGGGTCGAGCGCGATGATGTGCGCGCCGCCGTTGACGCGAATCTGCAGGCGGAAGGGCGTGCAAGTGCCATCGGCGTAAAATGTCACACCGCCGCTCAAGGGCTCAGTTTCGACGACGGTGCCACCGAGGAGAATGGAACCGCCGGTTTTTTGGGCGGCGAGAAATTCGACGATGAGATCGCTGCCGGAGCCGGCGACGGGGATCGGAAACGACTGGATGTTGCCGTCGGGCGGCGTGAGCTGGAAGGCTTTGGTTTTCTCGTCGTAGCGGAGGTTGAGATCTTGCTCAGCGTTCAGAGCGGTCTTGCGCGCGGTGCGAACGGTGCTCCAAAAAACATCGTCCGCCGAAGGCGGTTTCTCGGCGAGCAGCGCGGAGGAGCCGCCGATAAGCGCGCCCGCGAGCAATGCGATGAGCGCGAGCGTGAGGAGCATCTCGAGCAGCGTGAAGCCGCGGCGATATACACGGGAAACGAAGGGAGCGAAGCGCCCCACCCGCGCGGCCCGGCCGCCTGCCGCCGGTTGCTGGCCGCACTCGATCATGAATTATTTTCCGGGCGTAGCAGCCGCGGTGGAATCCCAGTTGCCGATGTCGTCTTCGGTGCCGTCGGCTTTGTCGGGGCCTTTGGAATAAAGGTCGTAGCCGCCTTTATTTTTGGTGCCGGGATAACGGTATTGGTAGGGCTCGCCCCAAGGATCGAGGGGAACTTTGCCGCCTTCGATGTAGGGGCCGCGCCAACGGTCGGCCTTGTTGGCGGGAGCGGCGACCAGGGCCAAGATGCCTTCGGCGCTCGAGGGATAATCGCCGAGGTGGATGCGATAGGTCGTGAGCGAGGTTTTCATGCTCTCTTTAACGAAGAGCGAGGCCGTGGTGACTTGCGCACCGCCGAAGATTTTATCGACGTTGCTGATGGCGAGACCGGCGAGGAGCCCGATGATGGCGAGCACGACGAGGATTTCGAGGAGCGTGAAGGCGCGGCGGGCGCGAGCGGAAAAGCGCGAACGCGAGCAGGACGAGGGTTGGGTAGCGAACATGATGAAGATTAAATTTGGGGATACTGGGGTCGTTGTCGAGACGCTGGCGGCGGCCAGAGGTTGCAGGAAAATAGCAGGGAAACGCGCTCGATCCGCCGAAGAGGCCGCTGCTGACCCGTAAAAAACACCAAAACGCCGCGCGGGCGGTATGCGTTTACAAAGGCGGATCAAGGCCGGGAGGCGTGAGGCGCACATCGTCGGCGGTGCCAAATTTTTTATCGGGTCCGGCGGAACGGATTTCCATGCGGTCGCTGGCGAGGGCGTGAAAAAGAAAAGGCGTGCCCCAACGGTCGGTGAGTTCGCCGGCGGCGTTGATCGCGGGGTGGTCGCGCGGCATGAGGGGCAAGCGATAGGGATTTTCGCCGATGAGACCGGCGGTGATCTCGGCGTTTTCGCCGAACGGGTGACCGAGACGGGGAAAATTGATGCGCCAGTTGGTGAACAGGTCGTTGATGAGGTTGAGGTCGCGCGTGATGTCGGAGCGCGGCGAGTTCAATTCGGCGGCGAGGGAAGCCGGGGCTTCGTACGGGGCGGTGAGAACGCGCGGCGAGGGCGAGGAATTTTTTTCGCGGCGAGCGTCGGCGACTTCCGGAGTAGCTACGAGAATCGCGGAGGCACGAGCGCGAGCCGGCTCGATTTCCGGCTCGGGCGCGCGCGGCAAAAGCCACCACACGAAAAGGCCCAATAACAACAAACAGACGAGGGCCGGTAGCAGGCGGCGCGTGGTCATACGAGACGTGGGCGCGCGGGCGTGGAGCAGCGCCCGCGCGAGGCGGGAGAGACTTAGAGGAAACCGACGTTGGCGCGCGAGAAGCGGCCGATATTGGGGAGCACGGTGGGAAGATTAGTGGCGCTGACGCCGAACCAGGTCGCGAGCGTGGCGCTGTATTCGTCGACGCTGGTCGTGGGAATCCAATTGCCGCGGGTGCCGGAGTCATCGGGGCCGCTGCGGATGAGGGTGGGCATTTTGCCGTAGATGTCGCCGCCTTTGACGGCGCCGCCGACGACAAAGTGATGGGAGCCCCAAGCGTGGTCGGAGCCGTCGCCGTTGGTGTTGAAGGTACGGCCAAAGTCGGAGGCAGTGAACGTGGTGACTTGTTGGGCGGCGCCGAGTTCGACGGTGGCGTTATAGAAGGCGGAAACGCTACGGGAGATATCAGCGATGAGATTCGCGTGCGCGCCGAGTTGGGATTCGTGGAGGTCGAAGCCGCCGATCCGCGCGAAGAAGACTTGGCGTTTGAGACCGAGTTGGGGGGCCGCAGCAATGAGCCGTGCGATGGTGCGGAGTTGCTGGCCGAGGCCGGTATTGGGGAACGCGGTGGTGAAGGGCACCGTCTGCGCGAAGATGCTGGAGACGAGCGCGCTGTCGGAGATGGCGTTGGAAGTGAGGCCGGAGAAGGCGGTCTCGAAGAGGTTGCTGTTTTTCGCGGCGAGCAGGTCGTTCTGGGCCTTGGTGCGGATGGCGGCGAACGAGGTGCCCGTGGGGGTACTGGAGCCGCTGAGGGTGATCGCGCCGTTGGGGCTGACGGAGTATTGGACGACGTTGCG
>CANFSZ010000023.1 GCA_947449835.1 Opitutia bacterium | reverse complement strand
CGGATCGAGTTGCGTGGACCGTCGCCTTGTCCCATCGAAAAAATCAAAGACGAGTATCGTTGGCAGCTCTGGTATTTTGTGAGCGGCGTGACTCAGGTTATTGGTGATCTGACGAAATTGCGCGCCGAGTTTGCGTGGTCGGATGATATTACGCAGGTCATCGACGTGGACCCCGTGAGTCTGATGTGAACCCGGTCCGACTCAATCGATACTTTTCGAATAGAATTTTTTCTGTACGTTTGAAGCTCCCCGCATGAACACCTCCGCAAAGCCGCTCCGCATTTATTTTATGGGCATCTGTGGTACGGCGATGGGGAATGCCGCGCTGCTCGCGCGAGCAGCCGGCCATGAGATTTCTGGAGCTGATACCAGCGTCTATCCTCCGATGAGCACCGTGCTCCACGCCGCGGGTATCACGCTACACGAGGGCTACGAGGCGGCGCGTTTGGAACGACTCGCCCCGGATCTTGTGGTGGTGGGTAACGCGATGTCCCGAGGAAATGTGGAGGTCGAGTGGTTGCTCGATACGAGGGCGTTGCCGTTTACTTCATTGCCGGCGTTTTTGGCGGACTTTGTTTTAAAAGGACGAAAAAATATCGTCATCGCGGGCACGCACGGTAAGACGACGACGACTGCGCTCACCGCCTATTTGCTGCGCGCGGCGGGTCGCGATCCGGGTTTTCTGATTGGTGGAGTTCCGCTCGATCCGCCGGTGGGGAATCACCTCGGCTCAAGCAAAGATCCTTTTGTGATCGAGGGTGACGAATACGACAGCGCGTTTTTCGACAAGCGGAGCAAATTCATCCACTACGCGCCCCATATCGCGGTCATTAACAATCTCGAGTTCGACCATGCGGACATTTTTCGCGATCTAGCGGACGTGCAGCGGACTTTTTTGCATTTCACGCGCATTGTACCGCGCAACGGCTACGTCGTCTTAAATGGTGATGATGTTAATATCCAGGCTTTGGGATCTTTGGGCTGGACGCAGGTCATGAGGGTTGGAACCGGGGAACACAATGATCTGCGTGTTCAGAATTTTGTCGAAGGAGCGAGCGGCGTTGAGTTTTCGCTGTTTTGGCGCGGACAACATTGGACGGATGTGAGTTGGACGCAGTCCGGGATTTATAACGCGCGAAACGCCGCGATGGCCGCGCTCGCCTCGGCGCTCGCGGTTTGTCCTGAAAACCCGACCGCTTTTGCGCTGGATGCGTTGGCCTCTTTTCGCGGGGTGAAACGACGGCAGGAGATTTTACTGCGTACGCCGCAACTCACGGTGATCGAAGATTTCGGCCATCACCCGACGGCGTTGGCTGAGACGTTGCATGCTTTCCGGGCGCGTTATGCGGGCGCGCGGCTCACGGCAGTTTTTGAACCTCGGAGCAACACCGCGCGAACGAAGGCGATGCAGGCCGGCTTCGAGCAAGCCTTGGCCCTCGCTGACGAAGTTTACTTAGGCGCGGTCAATCGACCGGATAAATTAAAAGCTGAAGAGCGATTCGATCCCGAAACGGTCGTACTGAATCTCCAGCGGGCAGGAGTTCATGCGCGCACGGCGGCGAGTAATCTCGAGCTGTTGGAGTTATTGAAAACGGAAACATTGCCGTCAGCGGCGCCACGAGTCGTGGCTTTTTTTAGTAACGGTTCGTTTGACGGAATCGTGCAGGGTTACGCGGCTGCGGCTCGCGTTTAATTTCCCGGCGCTTGTTTCAATAGGCACAAAAAAAACCGCGTTGTCCGAGAGGCCGGGCAGCGCGGTTTAATTTATGTCGGACGCCGATTTTTTCGTCGGCACCCTGTCTTCGCGGCTAAGCTACTTGATTGAGCTTCAGCTCTTCGAGGTGGGAGTTTTGATCGTTATGGCGTTTGACCTTAAATAGCCGAGCGCGACGGCGGAGCATGCGATCGAGTTTATCGATCAACAGCGAGACTGCCTTGTGGCATTCGTCGGATTCGACCATCGCGTTCATATCGGGGCCTTGGATGGCGATGTGGCCTTTGGCTTTGAAACGCGTGCCAACGGTCTCTTTGGGGTCGCATTCTAACTCGACGCGGAGACGCACAATGCGCTCCTCGTGTCTGAACAACCGTTCCGATTTCTCTCGGACAAACGTTTTGAGCGACGGAGTCAGCTCAAGATGGATGCCGGAAACGATTAGTTCGTGGTGGTTTTGTCTGTTCATGTTTCTGCGTATGTTTTGGGTTACCGCAGTCGGCCGTATGGTCGGCTGTCGAAAAGTTCAAAATCAACTACCCATCCCATGGCCCCGTTAAACGAAGCACTGAAGGATTTCACGGCCGTCATTGTGACGGGCGGATCTTCCGGTATTGGAAAATCATTCATCGAACGGTGCCTAGCGTTGAACCCCGCTTTGGTGATTTGCAACTTATCTCGGCGCGAACCGCAGTTTGATTCGCGCTCGATCAAACTGCGGCATTTCCCCTGCGACCTCGCCCAGTCTGATGCGGTGAAAAAAAATGCCGCCGAGGTGGAGGCGTTTTTAGAGCACGCTGCGCCCGAGGGACGCATGCTGTTGATCAACAATAGTGGTTTCGGGGCCTACGGACATTTTCCCGCGCCGAGTATCGCGCACGTCACGGAAATGATCGATGTGAACGTGCGGGCGGTCGTCGAGTTGACGGGGCTTTTGTTGCCTCTGTTGCGGCGGCGCGGTGGCGTGATCGTGAACGTGGCCTCGACGGCGGCGTTTCAGCCGACCGCGTACATGGCGGCGTACGGTGCGAGTAAGGCGTTTGTCCTGCATTGGAGTTTAGCTTTGAACGAGGAATTGCGCGGTACGGGCGTGCGGGCCTTGGCGCTGTGTCCGGGGCCGACGGCGACTGATTTCTTTCGGCGCGCGGGTTTACAGCAGGGCAGCGTCGCGGATAGTCTCAGCATGACGTGCGATGAGGTGATCACGGCGACGCTTCAATCCGTCGAAGCGCGGCGCAGTCTCGTGGTGCCAGGTTGGAAGAACAAAGTCTCGGCGTTTTTCGTCTCCAAATTGTCTAAGCCTCTCGCGGCGCGGTTGGCGGCGATGGTCTTAGCGCGCTTTCGGCTTAAAAAGGTGGTAACGTGAGCCTCGATTCTGCAGCGACTGGCGGCATCCCTGCGTTGAGTTATGATCCTTGGCTAGCGTGTGCTTGGCCGCGACAGGTCACGACGGGAAAAGTCCGCATGATCACGCTCGAAGAGATCAAATCTTGGGTAATTTATGAGGACGATCGCTTGCTCGTCGTAAACAAACCCGGCGACGTGGTGTGCCATCCGTCGAAGGCGGGGCCGTGGTCGAGTCTGGTCGGAGCGGCTCGCGAGTACACGGGTTTACCGACGATGCATTTGGTCTTTCGATTGGACCGCGAGACCAGCGGCGTCGTGGTGCTCGCCAAAGACGCCAAGATGGCGAGCGTGCTGCAGACGGCCATGATGGATCGCAAAGCCGGCAAAGTTTATCTCGCGGTGATGTCGGGCGAATTGCCAGCGCCCGTTACGGTGAATCAACCGCTCGGCGATGACCGGGCGAGTCCGGTATTTATCAAGTCGACGGTGGTTGAAGGCGGCCAAGCTGCGGTCACGCATTTCACGCCGTTAGTGGCGGCGGGCGGATTTACCTTAGCGCGGGTGGTGACAGAGACCGGACGCAAGCATCAGATTCGCGCTCACGCGCAGTGGTTGGGGCATTCGTTAGTCGGGGACAAAATCTACGGGCCAGATGCGCAGCTTTATTTGGACTTTATAACCAAGGGCTGGTCGGCGGCGCTGGAGGAGAAATTATTGTTGCCGCGCCAGGCGCTACATTGCGCCGAGATTGATTTGAGCGCCGTGGGTGCGCCGCAGATTTTCAAGGCCGAGATGGCGGCGGATATGCGGACTTTTTGTCTAAATCGTGGATTAATCGCGTAGTGGCACTGGTGATGGCCGCGCGATGAGCTGTAATCCGATGTTCGAGCGGAAAAGCCGACGGTGACTCGACCGGCTACTATCTCTACGAATTAAATCCCCACCAACGCCCCAGCCTCGCCAACCCCATTCTCGAAGCCGTTAGGGAATATTGTCCCATCGACGAAGCGCCCGTGATCGATGGCAGAACCACCGCGGCTACAGGCATCATTCGTCCGGTCGACGACCCGCAGCTACGTGAAACCTGGCCCGAGGCGATCTACCTCCGCGCGCATCATACGACGATCAGTTACACCTTAGAGTCCCAGTCCTCATGGATGCAGAGTGTGAGGTTAAAGGGTGGTTGGCGTTGGAGCCAACCGATGTGCGCGCGGGTCTCGCTGGCGCGGACGTCGAGAAAATCACGATTGAGATCGAGCCCTGTGGCATTTTCGCGCGTCCCGCGGACGAGACCGGTGGGGTTTAGAACGGGACAAATAAACCACGTCGCGCGTTCGTCGAAAAACCTAGTTTCAAGGAGCGCCAGCAGCGTGAGCGGCGGGGCTGGTTCGTCTCCGTGCATGCCCGCGGAAAGATAAATACGTGGGCGCTTGCCCGGCGCGCGCTTGGTCAGAGCGATTAATGGAAATCCGTCGATTTCGCCGTACTGCTCCACGCGGAAGCCGGCCGCACGACCCGCGAGGCTGAAGCGCGCGGCGACATCGGCAGGATCAAACGGAGCGGCTTTGACAGTGGACACGGGCTGCTTCTTGCTGACCGTTTCCACGAAGTACAAGCCGCAATCTTTCTCTCCGATCATGTCACCAGTTCGCGTTCGTTTCGCCCCTAGTCCTACGGGTTTTTTCCACATCGGTAGCGCCCGCACGGCGTTGTTCAACTGGCTTTATGCGCGTCACACGGGTGGCGTTTTCATTCTCCGCATCGAAGACACCGACAAGGAGCGCAACAGTGAACAGTTTCTTAACGTGATCTATGATTCCTTGCGCTGGCTGGGTCTGAATTGGGACGAAGGTCCGTTGGTCGGCGGCGCGTTTGGTCCTTATCGCCAAAGTGAACGCGCGGCGATTTACGCGGAGTATTTAGAAAAACTTAAAGCCGCTGGACGCACTTACGAGAAAGACGGCGCCGTGTGGTTCAAACTGCTCGGAGAACGTTATGAAATTTACGACGAGCACCGCAAAAAGACGGTCACTAAGGTCAAAGTGGCGCCAACCGTGATCGAAGATCAAATCCGTGGTCATGTGGAGCGCGTCGAAGATGAGGACTTTGTGATCGTGCGCTCGGATGGGAATCCGGTGTTTCATTTCGTGAACGTCGTCGACGATATCGCGATGCAGATCACCCACGTGATTCGCGGCGAGGATCACCTTTCCAACACCAGCAAGCACGTCGAGTTGTTCAAGGCCTTCGGCGCGCCCGTGCCGGCGTTCGCGCACATTCCGCTGATTCTTAAGCAAAACGGCCCGGGGAAAATGTCGAAACGCGACCAAGGCGCGCTCATCGAGGAATATCAAAAGCGTGGGTTTTTGCCCGAGGCGTTGGTGAACTTTTTGTGTCTGCTCGGTTGGAACCCGAAGGATGATCGCGAGAAGATGCTCATTTCGGACGTGATCCAATTGTTTGATTTACCGGGGGTGAATCAGAGCAACGCGCGCTTCGACGAGAAGAAACTCGCGCACATGAACATGGCTTACTTGCTCGCTTTGCCGACAGAGCGATTTGTCGCCGAGGCCAAGGCGTTTTTCGAAAAACATCCGGCGGGTGTGGCCGCGCTCGCGCAACCCGAGGTGTTCCGCGAAGTGATGTTGCTCGCGCAACCGAAGATCAAAGGTTTCGAGGAGTTGCCGGCTTACACGGGATATTTTTTCAACGACGACTTTCCGCTCGATGCCAAAGTGAAAGACAAAGCCATGGCCAAGCCGGAAGCGAAGACGCGCCTCGGTGAATTGATCTCGGCGTTATCCGCTATGGATTTATCCAGCGACAGCGCGATCGAAGAAGCGATCAAGGCCCTCGCCACGAGCCAAGGCTTGGGCTTTGGCGATTATCAGTCAGTCGCTCGGCTCGCCGTTTCCGGGACGAACGCCGGACCCAGCATCACCAGTATTTTCCGGGTGCTGGGACGGAACCGCGTCGAGCAACGTCTCGCGCGGCTTCTCGCGCTCAATTGAGCGTGCGGATCATTTCTCGGTGCGGGTGATCGCCGTCGGGCTGAATGCGACGGTAATCGTCTTGCCGTTCACCGTGTAAGAAACGGTGGGCGACGAGTTCTGCGGATCGAGTTTGCACGCGATGGGCTGGCGAGCGGAGTTCAGTTCGCCGGGATAAAAAACGGCAGCGATGAGGTTTTCTTCGGCCGGCGCTTTGACCAAGGTGCTGAAAAATGGCGCCCAGGATAGCGTGGCTTCTTGCGTAACGGGCAAATCAGGTTGGCGGCCCTGCGTGAGGGTGAAATCCCCAGCGAATAGCGCCTGCATGGTCATGGTGCTGTTGCGCGCACGCGCGGTGGGAGCTTCGGCGGTGGCGTAGCGGTGTTCGCCGTTTTTCGTCGGTGTCGCGGCGCGTTTTGTAGAGTTAGCGCGCGCGCGCGGAGCTTCCGCGGCCGCAGTATTTTCGGAGGCGGCGTGAAGCAGGACTTGGTTGTCTTTGATGGTGGCTTCGACGCCCGTGTGAAAGCGCACTTCGATATTCGCGCCCACGGCGCAATGCACGCGATCGAGGACGACGACGATGTTGTTAACTTTATCGAGGACGATGGAACGCTGCCATTGTTTGAGTTCCTTGCCAGGATAAGCGCGGCTGGGGTCCATGCTGACGGCGGCGAACGTGGGCTCGGATTGGTAGTGCGTAATCTTGCCGCCGATGCCAGCCCGCCAGGGTTGGTCTTTGAGTTTGGCGCAGATTTGTTCCTCGCCGTTGACCATGACGACGTTGTGGCCGGCGGTGCGGGCTTGGAGATAATCCCAGCGTAGGGCGCCGAAATACTGTTCGTCGTAGGGCGTGCGGGGGACTTCGCCGACGAAGGTGAGGTTATGCCAAGTGAGGTTGAACGTGCCGATGTCGAGATGCCCGTGGTGTGGGTCGTCGTTCATGCCGGCTTTGGTCGCGATGGTGACGGCATCGGGCGTGAAATCGCGGCGCAGAAAGGCCCAGTCGATGCTGGGGAAATATTTGGAGGCCTCCGTCGGTGCTTGGGCGGCGACGGTGGTCGCGGGCCAGAGCAGGTCAAAAATGCTGCCTTGGGCGCGCACAAAGGTTTTGGCGTACCAAGCAGCCTGAGGGTCGCCGCTTTCTTGGGCCATTTTATTGATGACGTAGGACTCGCCGACGGGATTGCCGGAGCCGTCGCCGAAGCCACCGGTAAGGCCAAAGAGACCGAAGTCCACTGGATGGGGGTAAAGGCTGCGGTGTTGGAAGAGATTCACTTTGCCGCCACTCGCGCGTTTGAGGGCGTCAATCAAGCGCAGGCTCTCACCAACGCCGTACGCCCAATAGCCGCGGCCTTCCTGCCAGGCGCCGTCGGAGCCGACCTGTTCGAGCATGTTCCAGACGCCTTCGTAGGAGCGGGCAACGACGTCGGTGAGTTGCGGATCTTCGCCGAGGAGGGCGAGGGCGGCAAGACCGAGGCCGGTGTGACAGATGCCGGACCAGTTGCATTTGTAGGCGGAGGCCCACCAGAAATACTCGTAGTTGCCGCGGACGCGCGTGATGGCTTTTTCCAAGAGCGCGCCGCGGATGCGATCGCGCTGGGCCTTGGTGAGTGCGGAATGGAGCCAGTCGTAGATGTAGGCCAGGCGTTGGCTCGTGGCGCTGGCGGTGATGTCGTAGGAGAAAACCACTTGGTCGTCTTTGGCGCCATAGGGCCAGACCCGCGGGTAAATCACATCGAAGGAATGCGCGGATTGAATCCACGATTCTTGCGCGCAGACGATGTTGGCATGTTCAAACGCTTTGCCGACGTACGCCGTGTCGCCGGTCATTTGGTAGAGAAACGCCAACGTGAAGGCCGCGTCGAGATGTTCGGACACGTAGCGGCGATAATCGTCGGCCCCGACGTAGCGCGTGTGAATGATCCGGGGCGGGGCTTCGCGTTCGGCGGTGGCGTGGAGCAGGCGTCGGCCTTCGAGCATGACTCGCGCAAAGGTCTCGGCGGATTTCGGATCATTTTTGATCCGCGCGAGCATCGCAGGTTTTTCCTCGGCGCTGAAAATGAGATAAGGATGTTGGCGGGGATGCTGCGCGAGCAGAGAGGCTAGTCCTTTGAAATCCGGCGTCTCGGCGCGCAGCAAAGACAGGGAGGCGACCAAGAGGGTAAAACTGAGACGAAGAGCGTGCATGGGTGGGTTTGCTGGGGGTTGACGAGAGGTTGCCGTTGAAGATGCGAATAGAAGCGTAGAAATTAAAACAAAAACCCGCGCTGTGTCGGCGCGGGTCGAGTGTTGAGATGTGAATGAACGAAAGGGCGTAGCGCGGACTTATTTTTGACCGGGCGGTTTTCCCGCCCAAGCATCGCGGAGGGTGATCGTGCGGTTGAACACAAGTCGTCCGGCCGCGTGGTCTTTGGCGTCGGGTGCGAAGTAGCCGAGACGTTCGAATTGGAAGCTCTCGCCGGATTGGGCGCCAGCGAGGGCGGGTTCGAGTTTGGCGTTAACGACATCGAGCGACTGCGGGTTAACGTGTTGGAGAAAGTCGTCGCTCGCGCCCGGTTCAGGCACTGTGAAGAGGCGATCGTAGAGGCGTACTTCGGCGTCGATGGCTTGGGTCGCGCTGACCCAGTGGATGGTGCCTTTGACTTTTTTGTCGGAGTTGGGTTGGCCCGAACGCGTGGTCAGATCGGCGGTGCAACGTAGCTCGGTGATCAGGCCCGCGGCGTCTTTTACGATCTCATCGAGCTTAATGATGCAGGCGTATTTCAGGCGCACCTCTCCGCCTGGTTTGAGGCGGAAATATTTCGGCGGCGGGACCTCGGCGAAATCGTCACTCTCGATGTAGACTTCTCGGGTCAGAGCGAGGGGTCGGGTCGTGGGCGTTTCGTCTTGGGGATTATTGGTGGCCTCGCAGGCGATCGATTCGCCGGCAGCGATGTTGGTGAGCACGAGTTTGATCGGCTTCAACACGGCGAGGCGACGATGCGCGAGGGTGTTGAGTTCGTTGCGAATAGCGTTTTCGAAGACCGCGACTTCGGTGAGGGAATCGAATTTAGTGACGCCGAGGCCGGTGACAAAATTGCGGATGGCGCTGGCCGGGATGCCTCGACGGCGAAGGCCGGAGAGCGTGGGCATGCGCGGGTCGTCCCAACCGGCGACAATTTTTTCCTGAACGAGCTGGAGGAGTTTGCGCTTGGAGACGAGCGTGTAGCCGAGGTTGAGCTTGGCGAATTCGTATTGGTGCGGCAGCGCGCGTGGAAGATCCAAGGAGCTGAGAAGCCAATCGTAGAGCGGGCGGTGATCGACGAACTCCAGCGTGCAGATGCTGTGCGTGATACCTTCGAGGTAATCGCTGAGGCAGTGCGCGTAATCGTAAAGCGGGTAGATGCACCAGGCGTCGCCGGCGTGGTGGTGCGGTACATGGCGGATGCGGTAGAGCAGCGGATCGCGCAGCCAAAGATTGGGCGCGGCCATGTCGATTTTGGCGCGTAGCGAGCGGGCGCCGTTGGGGAACTCGCCGGCTCTCATGCGGCGGAAAAGATCTAGATTTTCGGCGACACTCCGTGAGCGAAACGGGCTTTCGCGGCCGGGTTGATCGGGCGAGCCGCGGTAGCTTTCGGTGTCTTCGGCGCTGAGGTCGCAAACGTAGGCTTGGCCTTTTTGGATGAGTTCGAGGGCGTAGTTGTAAAGTTGCTCAAAATAATCGGAGGCAAAAAACGCTTCGGATTGAGCGCTGGGCGCGGTGGGTGCGAGGTAGAAATCGGGGCGGCCTTGGGAGATGAGCGCTGCGGGTTTGGCGCCTTTGGGTTTGAAGCCGAGTTGCGCGTCGGCCCAGCCGGCGATGAGCCAAAGAACATCCGTGGTGATCGAGTCCACGTACTCGACGTCTTCCTTGACGGGATTGGTGTCATCGAAGCGCAAGTTACACTGGCCGTTGTTTTCGCGGGCGATGCCAAAATTAAGGCAGATCGATTTCGCGTGGCCGAGATGGAGGTAGCCGTTGGGCTCGGGCGGGAAACGCGTGACGATTTTGGGGTAGCGCTTTTCGGCGACGTGGCCGGCTACGATATCGCGGACGAAATCGCTCTGGGGCGGAGGCGTGGCAGACGCAGTATTCTCAACGGTCATAGTGGGATAAATTGCGGCGCTCGGCGTGGCGAATCAACGTCACAGTTGGAGGCGCGGGCTTGACGCGCCGAAGGCCGGTACGCTTCATGACGACTCAGTCCTGCGAGCGTAGCACAATGGATAGTGTAGTAGCCTCCGAAGCTATTGATCTGGGTTCGATTCCCAGCGCTCGCACCAGCTTTTACTTGGCAGTTTTTTGGTTTTCGCGCCAGCCGCGCCAGAATTCCACAATAATTGGCACGATGGAGAGGAAGATGATCGCGAGGATCACGAGCTTGAAGTTCTTCTGCACGAAAGGTTGGTTGCCGAACCAAAAACCCGCGTAGCTGAAAAAATAAATCCAGACGAAGCCACCGATCGCATTGTAGGCAATGAAACGCGAATAGGTCATCCGTCCTGCGCCAGCCACGAAAGGCACGAAGGTGCGTACTATCGGCACAAAGCGGGCGAGGATGATCGCGCGACCGCCAAATTTTTCAAAAAAAGCGTGGGCGCGTTCGAGATGTTTTTTGCGCAAGAAAATCGAGTCCTCGCGCTTGAAGACGGCGGGGCCGATTTTGGCGCCGATCCAGTAATTTAACGTGTCACCAATGAAGGCAGCCACAAAAAGCAGTAGCGCCATGACGTGGACGTTGAGGCCTGTCTCCGGTTTCGCGCAAAACGCACCGGCCGCGAAGAGGAGGGAATCGCCCGGTAAAAACGGGGCCACGACCAGTCCCGTCTCGGCAAAGATGATTAAAAATAACAATCCGTAGGTCCAAAGACCATAGCTGGCGATGATCTCGGCGAGGTGCTTGTCGATATGAAGAATGAAATCGATGAGCTTTTTGATGAGGTCGAGCATGGCAAAATGGGACTTTAGCGGTTGAGCAGCGGATACAAAAAAGGCAGGCAGCGGAAAACTGCCTGCCTAAAATTAAAAAAAACGACGTAGAATTAGACGTCAGGCTTGGTCTTGCGGAGACCGGCGACGCGATCACCGGCTTTCCACTGGCCGCGCTTCTTGAGCAAGTCGACGCGCTCGAAGCGCTTCAGGACGTTGCGTTTGACGACGAGGCCGTTGGCGCCTTGGAGACTTTTATGTTGTGACATGGTGCTTAAAATTGATGGTTACAGCGAATCGAAGGGTCAATGTTGAGGGTTTATCTGCGCCCATGACAAGTATTTTTCTGACACATAGGTGGCCTCGACGACGATCCACTCGGGCGTCGAGTACGGATGCAGTGCGAGTATCTGGCTCTCAAGCGCGTAGGCATGCCCTGTTAAGCACTTGAAAACCATGCGGAACTCTTGGCTGTGCTCGATTTTTGAATCCCAACGATAGACCGAGGTGATAGGGCCTTCGATTTGGACGCAGACGGCCAAACCGGCGGCGACTGCGGCGTCGGCAAGACGATCTGCGTCTGCGCGGGTGGGAACGGTGGTCCAAGCCAACATTAACATCCTCAATCTCCTGCCGAAATCTGCGAAGCGAAGCAACCGCCGGCTGCGGCTGGCGGGGAAATTCCCACTTGACGCCGGTGGCGGGCGGCTTCCATCTAGACCGTTTCATCACCGTCCGAACCTATTGCCATGCGAGAAGATTACATCAAACAAGCCGCCGCTAAGATCACCGATCCCAACGTGCTCATCAATCTGGTTTCGCTCCGGGTGAAGCAGCTCAAACGCGGTAATCGTCCGCTGGTTGAGTCTTTAGAAAAGCTTTCGCCCGAAGATACCGCCTTGCGCGAGATCATCGAAGAGAAGATCAGCTACGAGACTATCGGCACCTAATCTGCCGCTGACGCGTACACCTTTTTTCTTAGGAAAGGCGGCCCGCGATTGTCGGCGCCGCCTTTTTTGTGCACGTTTACTTACTGAACCGCTGAACCATGGCCGCCAAAAAAAAGGATGCCGCTCGGTTTACCGAGATCCGCAACGCAAAGGCGCTTCGTGACTATTTTGTCGACGAGCGTTTCGAGGCGGGCGTGCAGCTACGCGGTACGGAAGTGAAATCCATCCGAGCTGGGAGGGCGCAGATTTCGGATTCGTTCGGGCGCATGTTGAACGGCGAACTCTGGATGATGAACGCGCACATCGAGCAATATGCGTTCGGTAATATTTACAACCACGAGGCCAAGCGCACGCGTAAGCTGCTGTTGCACAAACATCAGTTGCGGAAAATCGCCCAGGCTCTAGACGCCGGCGGACGCGCGCTGATTCCGCTGCGCATGTATTTCAAAGAAGCCTTGGTGAAAGTCGAAGTCGGCTTGTGCACGGGCAAACAGATCCACGACAAGCGCGACACGCTGAAGCAAAAGGTAGAGGAGCGCGAAGTCAGTCAGGCCATGAAACTCCGCCGCTGATGTCCTTGTTGCCCCAAACCGTCGCGGTCCGAGTCCCTGGCAGTACTTCAAATTGTGGGGCTGGCTTCGATACGCTCGGGCTCGCTCTCGAAGTTTATAATCGCGTCACGTTATCGGTCGCATCGGGAAACGGAGCGCAACCGCAGTCGGAAGCCGACGCGCGCGCTCAAACGATGGTCGATGCGACGGCGGCGTTATTTTACGCCCAGACCGGTCGTGCGCCGCAGGGATTTTGTTATCACGTCGAGGGCGAAGTTCCGCCGGCGCGAGGGCTGGGCTCGAGCGTGACCGTCATCGCTGGTGTGTTGGCTGGGCTCGATGCGTTGCTCGCGACGGGTTTGAGCCGGCATCAATTAGTCGAGATGGCGACGAAATTGGAAGGGCATCCGGATAACGCGAGCGCGGGCATCCTTGGCGGATTTTGCGTGGCGCGTTGCGATCCGGCGACGGGAGCTTATCGCGACACGATCCGTTTCGAAGTGGGTGCGGAAGTCGCGTTTGTCGTGGTGTCGCCGACGTTTGAATTGCTCACGAAAGAATCGCGGGGCGCACTGCCGGTAGCTTTGCCTTACTTCGATGCGGTGCGGAGCATCAACAGCGCGGCGTATGTGGTCGCGGCTTTTGCGGCGCGAGATTATGCGCGGCTGCGCGATGCGGCGGGCGATTTTATGCACGAGCCCTATCGCTTGCCCAAGATCAAGGGCGCGTCGTCGGCCATCGCCGCGGGCCTTCAGGCGGGTGCTTTCACGGGTTGGTTGAGTGGGAGCGGTTCAAGCGTACTGTGCGTGACTGAGGCGGGTATCGCCGGGGGCGTCGGTGCGGCTATGGCTGGAGCATTTCGCGCGGTGGGAGTGGCGAGCGAGGTGCGCGTGTTGCGCGCGGACAATGCCGGTTTGCGCGTGGAATAAAATTCTAGTCAAACCTTCGGCTCGGGCGCGCGTGCTTGCAACGGGAGGTTTCAGCGGGACGATGGCGGCATGTTGCACATCGTGCTTTTCCAGCCGGAAATCCCGCAAAACACCGGAAACATCGGGCGCATGTGCGCGCTCACGCGTTCACGGCTGCATTTGATTCATCCGCTCGGTTATGTGATCAACGATCGAAATTTGCGGCGCGCGGGGATGGATTATTGGAAGTCGCTGGATGTGCATGAGCACGCGGATTGGGCGGCGTTTCGTACGAGCTCAGTCGGGCCAAAGCGGTTGTGGTTGTTCACGACTAAGACGACGCGGAGTTTTTGGAACGCGGCTTATTCGGACGGCGACGGTTTGGTTTTTGGCAACGAGGGAAGCGGTGCGCCGGCGTGGTTGCACGAGGAGTTGGGCGAGGCGGCTCGGGTGACGATTCCGCATGCAAATTCCGAGCTGCGTTCGCTCAACCTGAGTACGGCGGCGGGCGTGGCGGCTTACGAGGCGCTGCGCCAGATCGGTTTGCCACAAGCATAATGGCGCGTCGGTGCGGGCTGGCGCCGACGGAGAAATTTAGGGCAAGTCAGCGAGGCGGACGCAGGCAACTTCGCGCGTTGGGCCATCGGCCATGAGCGCGGGGGCGGCGAGTTTGCACTGGGCTTGAGCGTAAGCGCAGCGCGGGTGGAAGGCGCAACCGGCGGGTGGGTTGATGGGAGACGGGGGATCCCCGGCGAGCACGATGCGCTGGCGGGTGCGCTCCGTGTCGGGGTTGGGCGTCGGAATAGCGCTCACGAGCGCGCGCGTGTAGGGGTGGCGCGGGCGTTCGATCACGTCGGCGGCGAGGCCGAGTTCGACGATTTTCCCTAGATACATGACCGCGACGCGGTCGGAGATGTGTTTCACGACGGATAAGTCGTGAGCGATGAAGATGAGCGTCAGGTTCATCTTCTTGGTCAGTTGGGCGAGCAGGTTTAGGATCTGCGCTTGGATGGAGACGTCGAGGGCCGAGACGGGTTCGTCGGCCACAATGACTTTGGGCTCAAGGGCAAGCGCGCGCGCGATGGCGATGCGTTGGCGTTGGCCGCCAGAAAATTCATGCGGATATTTTTGCATGAAACGCGGGGCGAGGCCGACGAGACGCATGAGTTCCGCAACGCGGGCGGCGACGTCCTCAGTCGCGCAGACGCGATGCACGAGTAAGGGCTCGGCGAGTGTCGCAAACACGGTCATGCGCGGGTTGAGCGAGGCGTAAGGGTCTTGGAAGACCATCTGTAAGTCGCGGCGGGCGGCTAGGAGTTCGCGGTCGGAGCTGGTGCCGAGGTTGCGGCCATTGAGCACGACGGTGCCGCCGGTGGTGGGGACGAGTTGGAGGATGGTGCGGGCGAGGGTGGATTTGCCGCAGCCGGATTCGCCGACGAGCCCAAGGACTTCACCGCGGCGGACGGTGAGATTAACGCCGTCCACGGCTTTAACGGTGCCGATGTGCCGCTTGACCAAAAATCCACGCGTGATGGGGAAGTGGGTTTTTACGTCGGTGAGTTGGAGAATCGAGTCGGACATTTTAAATCGGTCGCGGTTCGGAGCGCGATCAGGTGCGAGCTAGGGTTTCGCCGGCTTGGACGCGAAGGCAGGCTTGCGCATGGGTTGCATCGAGCGCGATCAATTCGGGAATGGAGGCGGCGCAGCGATCCGTCGCGAATTCACAACGCGACGCGAAGGCGCAGCCGGGGATGTTTTTGGAAACATCGGGCGGGAGGCCGGGGATCGTGTAGAGTTCTGCGCCTTTGGATTGGAGGGCAGGAATCGAGCGTTGGAGGGCGCGCGTGTAGGGGTGACGCGGGTCTTTGAAGAGGGTGCGAGTGTCGGCGGTCTCGACGATGCGTCCGGCGTACATCACTTGCACGCGGTCGCAAAGGCCGGAAACGACGCCGAGATCGTGCGTGATGAAGATCACGGCCATGCCGAGTTCGCGCTGCATTTTGCCGATGAGCTCGAGAATCTGGGCTTGGACGGTGACGTCGAGCGCGGTGGTGGGTTCGTCGGCGATGAGCAACTCGGGTTTGGTGATGAGGGCCATCGCGATCATGACGCGTTGGCGCATGCCGCCGGAAAATTCGTGCGGATAATAGTGGATGCGTTTCGCGGCGTCGTTGATGCCGACGGCTTCAAGCATCGTCAGCGCGCGTGCGAGGGCGTCGCGACGGGAAATGTTTTCGTGGATGAGGAGTGGCTCGATGATTTGCTCGCTGACGCGCACGAACGGATTGAGCGACGTCATCGGATCTTGAAAGATCATGGAGACGCGCTTGCCGCGGATAGAACGGGCTTGACGGGGCGAACAATGAAGCAGGTCGATGCCGTCGAAGAAGGCGGTGCCGCTAACGATGCGGCCGGGGGGCTGGGGGATGAGCCCCATGATCGAGTAACACGTAACGGATTTACCAGAGCCGGATTCGCCGACGATGCCGAGGGTCTCGCCACGCTCGACGCTGAAACTCACGCCATCAACGGCGCGGTAAATACCGTTGCGCGTGTGGAAATGAGTGCGGAGATCTTGGACGTTCAGGAGGGGCACGGCAGTGGGCTTGAGTGGGGCGAGCGTTGAGGCGCGAGTCAAACTGTTGGCGGAGTGGCCGATTGCTCGGGCGCGAACGGTAAATTTTTCTTCACCGCGGCGATGACCGTTGCAGGCGCCAGATCAAGGAGCGCGCCGCCGCCAGTCGGTGGGCAACCGGGTGGTTGTAAGATGTGCGCGGGGGTGGCGAATACTGGCCCGGTCCGAACCGGATTCGTGGGGCCAAAAAGCGCGATGAGCGGAACGCCGAGGGCGTTGGCAAGGTGCATGCCGCCGGTGTCATTGGTCACCAACAGGCGCGAGGCGCTCAAGTGTTTAACATAGGTCGGAAGATCGGTGCGGCCGGCGAGATTGGTGACGCGCGCAGGATCGAACCCGGCGGCTATTTCATTCGTAATCGCGGCGTCGCGGGCGGTGCCGAAAAGTTCAAACGAAACCTCGGGTAATCCCGCGATGAGCGCGCGCCAATGTGCGATGGGCCAGCGTTTCGCGGGGGTGTTTTCGGATCCGGGAATGAGGCCGATCCGATTGATCGGCGAAGCGAGATGAGCAACGAGCGCGGATCGATCCGGGGCGCACGCGAGGCCGAAATGGCGCAGGAAATTTTCCCATAACTCGAGTTGGTGGTGCGTGGCTTCGTCAAAATCAGCGGGGACTCGATATGTGTGCGTCAGCAATGGGCGGGAGCTTCCAGGCCGGAGGAGGCCAAAGCGTTGCGGGCTGCACATGAGCCACGCTTCGAGATCGCCGCGCAGCGAGTTGGTGAAGAGTAAAACCACATCAGGATAACGTGTTCGCAGACGCCAAAAATGGAGGAAATAGCCGTACCCACGCTCCGGCAGGGCTTCGAGATGATCGGCGACGTGCCAGTCGCCGAGCAGCGGCAAAAAGGCGCGGGCGGCGATGAGTGTGATTTCAGCGTCGGTTCGGGACTGGCGCAGCGCGCGGAGCAGTGGCAACGCCATCACGACGTCGCCCAGCCAGTTGGGCAGCCGAATAAAAATGCGCGTGCGTCGCGGAAGCGCGGTTAATGAACGCGCGACGAGGTCGGCGGCGAGCAGGTCGCGTTTGGACGCAAGCCGGAAGCGCGCAGCGGGGATGTCTTGATTGCGCCAACGATCATGCGACCAAAGCCAAGAAGCGCACACGTTGTCGTCGCTAGAGAGTAGCCGTTCGAGCCAGCGATTGAGCGCGAGTGTGACGCCGGCTGTCGTGTTGTCGTGAGCGAGAATCGAGCAGCCGATCTCCACGCGCCAGAAGCCGAGGCGACGGGGAAAAATGCCATAAACGCGCGCGGAAAATTTCTCGGCCATCAGGCCGGGCAACTCGGTGGTCGAGCATACGCGGCCGAACAGCGTCGTGAGCGCGCCCTGTAATCCGGCGTTTTGATCGAACAACACGCCGATCATGCCTTGGCGCCGTAAAATTTTGAGCCCTTCGGCGAAACCTTGTTTCCGCGAAAGCAGTTTCATGCCGAAGCGCTCGCGCGATTTTACGATAAAGGCGTTGGCTGAGGCGTTATCGAGTGGCCGGAAAATCGTCCCGAATTCAGGAAACGGTCCGGGAATGATCAACGGCTGGGCGGTTTGAACTTCCCAGTAGGCGATGTGCGGCGAGCAGATCAACGTGGCCGATGGATCCACACGGTGGCGGGCGTAAGTGTCCAACAGCGCGGGCGAAGCGCATACGATCGCGCGCAAACGCGTTTCGTCGAGAAACGGCGTCGCCAGCGATAACAGGCCGGTCTCGATCAAGCGGCGGAAACTTTCCCGCGCCATCGCCCGATGCCACGCCGCCGCTCGTTCGGGGAAAGCGTGGTGGAGATTGGAAACGGCCAGACGCCGCCGCCGGGGTAGGCCAAAATACAGCGCATCCCCGAGCGCCGCCGCGAGCAAGCGGAGCAGGGCTTCAGGCGTATGCGCGATGAGCCAACCGAGAGTCTGGAGCAGAAGAGTGAGCACGCGCGCGGGATTTGGCTTTGATTTTGGCCGGAAAAGACCATCAAACGTAACCCTCGCGCAGTTAAAAGCAGATTCTCTGGCAAACGGCGCTTATCGCATGACCGAACTTCTCATCATCAAGCCCTCATCCCTCGGCGACATCGTGCACGGCCTCCAAGTCGCCACGACGTTGAAGGCGCAGTGCCAAGATCTGCGCATTTCGTGGATCGTGCGCGAGATGTTTGCGCCTTTGGTGCGCATCTGCGAGGCGGTCGATCAGGTTTATGTTTTTGAGCGCACGGGTGGGGCGAAGGCGTTTCTCAAGCTCATGCGCGAGGTGCGTAAGACGAAGTTCGACTACGTTTTTGATTTTCAAGGCCTGCTCCGCACCGGCCTCATGACCAAGCGCACCTTGGCTAAGAAAAAAATCGGGCGTACGGACGCACGCGAGATGGCGGGCATTTTTTACGACGAAAAAGTGCCGTTGCCGCCCGATGGTCGCCGCAGCCACGCGCTCGATATCCTGCTGCAATTTTGTCCCGTGCTCGGCGTGAAACCAGAACTCAGCGGCACGGTGAAATTTCGCGAGGCCGAGAGCCTCAATCTAAAATTCGCCGACGGCCGCGGCGGCGCGAAACCGATCTTGATGTTTCCCGACAGCCGCCGCGTGGAGAAACGCTGGGGCGGATTCAAGCAGCTCACCGAAATGATTCTCAAAGAGGATCGCTCGCGCAAAGTCGTTTGGGCGGGAAGTAATTATTTGCCGGATAGAAATTCGTTTTCGCCGAACCAATTTCTCAATCTCACGGGAAACACCAGCCTTGTTTCCCTGCCAGCCTTGATTCGTCGGGCCGACTGGGTGATCACCAATGACAGCGGCCCGATGCATCTCGCGGCCGCTCAGGGAGTGCGCACGTTTGGCATTTTCGGGCCGACGGATCCGCGGCTTTTCGGCCCGTACCCCTTGAATGGCCCGACGAATTTTGTGATTCAAGCGCCCGTCGGCGATCTCAAGCTGCTCCCAGCCAAAGATGTTTACGCGCGCCTCGAACGAGCGCGTGCTCGTTTCACCCGCTAATTTTCTCAGAACCTATTTTTCCCGATGCTCGACCCTAAACTGATTCGCGAAACCCCTGATCTGGTTCGCGCCGCCCTCGCTAAAAAACACCTGACGGTCGATCTCGACGCGGTGCTCGCCGTTGACGCCGCTTGGCGCGCTCAACTCCAAGAAGTCGAGCAGTTGCGCAGCACGCAGAAGGCCGCCAACACCGCGATGGCGGCGTTGCCGAAGGGCTCGCCTGAGTTCATCGCCAAAGTTCAGGAGATGAAGGCGGTTTCCGCTCAGGTCAAAGAGCGGGAGACGCAGCTCAAAGAGACGGAGGAAAAATTCCGTCAGGCGATGCTTTCACTGCCCAATCTGCCGCACGCCTCGGTGCCCGAGGGACGCACGCCCGAAGACAATGTCGTTTTTTCACTCCACGGTTCGCCCGATGAACCGATGCCCCATGCGCTGCCGCATTGGGAGATTCCCGGCTTTGAGAAACTTTTTGATTTCGCGCGCGGCGCTAAAGTCACGGGTGCCGGTTTTCCATTCTACGTCGGAGATGGTGCGCGCATCGTCCGCGCGCTGTTACATTTCTTTTTGGATGAAAACGCTAAGGCGGGTTACACGGAGGTTTCGCCGCCCATTTTTGTAAACGCCGCGAGCGCAACGGCCACCGGACAATTACCCGATAAAGAAGGGCAAATGTACGAAACGTCGGATCCGTTGTACGCCGTCCCGACCGCCGAGGTCCCACTCACCAATTTCTTCCGCGACGAAATTGTCGAGGAAAGTGCGCTGCCGATTTATCGCTGCGCCTATACGCCGTGTTTTCGGCGTGAAGCCGGCAGTTACGGCAAAGATGTCCGCGGGCTTAATCGCCTGCATCAATTCGACAAAGTAGAGCTCTTGAAATGGGTGCATCCCGCGACGAGTTACGACGAACTCGACAAGCTGCGCGGCGACGCCGAGCGCTTGTTGCAGAAGCTGGGGCTGTCGTACCGTGTATTGTTAATGTGTGGGGGCGACGTGGGCTTCGCGCAGGCGAAAAAATACGATCTCGAAGTCTGGTCCGCCGGACAGAAACGCTGGCTGGAGGTTTCGAGCTGCTCGAATTTCGAGGCGTTTCAAGCTCGCCGTGCGCAGATTCGTTTCCGCGCGAAAGAGAACGGTAAACCCGAGCTCGTGCACACGATCAACGGCTCGGGCTTAGCCGTGCCGCGCGTGCTCGCGGCGTTGCTCGAAAATAATCTGCAGCCGGATGGTCGCGTGAAAATTCCGGCGGTGTTGGTGCCTTATTTCGGCAAGGAGTATCTCAGCTTTGCCTGATCGCGCGGTGGCTTAGTGTAGTCCTTTTTTTCGATCATGAAGCGCCGCCCGACTTTAGCGCAGCGGCGCGCGGAGAAACTCGGTGGGGTGATTCCCCGAGAACGTTTGCAGCCCTCGGTGTTGGTTTGGGCGGCGGCACGAGCTCCGCGTGAACGCTGGGCGGTGGCGCTTTCGGGTGGGGCGGATTCGGTCGCGTTGTTGTTGTTGCTGTGGACGCATTGGCCGGAGCGGCGCGGGCGATTGGTGGCGTTTCATTTTGATCATCGGCTGCGGGGAGCTGAGTCGCGCGCGGATGCCGCATTTTGTCGGCGCTTGTGCGCGGGTTTGGGCGTGCCTTTGGTGGCGGGTTATTGGTCGGAGCCTTTGAAAACAGCCGGCGAGGCGGCGGCGCGTGCGGCCCGATTTAAGTTTTTCGAAAGTGCGATGCGGGCGCGACGGATTAACGTGCTTTGGCTCGGTCATCAGCAGGACGATGTAGCGGAATCGATGTTGATGCGACTTGCGCGAGGAAGTGGGGCGGCGGGTTTGGCTGCGCCGCGGGCGTTACACGAACACCCAGCGGGGCGGATGCATGTGCGACCGTTACTCACATTGAAGAAGGCGGAATTGTGCGCGGCGTTGCGCAAAGCTGGAGTCGCTTGGCGCGAAGATTCCAGCAACGCGGGCGAGGCTTTCTTTCGGAATCGCATCAGGAAAACCGTGGTGCCGATCTGGGGTGAGGCCTCGGGCCGGGATGCTTTGGCGGGCGCGGCTTTATCGCGACAATTACTGGAAGAAGACGATATGGCACTGGAGCTTTGGGTCGATCGGATCGGTGCGATTGATACGGCCGGAAATTTAAATTTGGCGTGCTTGCGGGACGTGCCGCGCGCGGTGGTACGGCGGGCTTTGCATCGCTGGTTGGCGCGGCAAGTTGAGCGTTTTGAACTCTCGCGGCAGGCGTTTGAGCTATTACTGGCAGCCGTTGAGCGAGGAGCGCCGACACGGCAGAGTCTGGGTTTGTCCGCATTTGCGGTGATTAAAAAAGGGCGCTTGTCGTTGCAAAAACGAGTCTTGGGGTCGGCTTGAATCCACGCGCCTTTTTCCAAGGTGGTTCAATTGACTTATCTCGGCGGAACATACACGTTTCGCCAACAGTCCCTATCGAAATGTCCGAACCTGATAACAACAAGAAGTCCCGTCGTCCGATCAAAAACCTGCCGCCTGAACGCTTTCAGCCAAAGGTGCTCTTCATCTGGCTCGCGATTTTTGCGGCGGTGGTGTCGTTGTTGGTCTGGTCGCCCGGCATCACGACGGGACCAGCCAAGGTTACGATCCAAGACGTCGTCGAAAAGGCTGAGGCGGGTGAATTGACCAAGGGCGTGATCCGTCCCGACAATTCCATTGGACTTCAAGGCGTGGAGATTCGCGGTGAACTCGATAAAAAAACGCTCAAAACGGAAGCCGGTCTCGAGACTAACACGTTTGTTGCATCCGGGCGGTTGACGGACGCGAACATGGAGCGTTTGCAGAAATCCAAAAAGTTTTCTGAGCAACGTAGCCAAGAGATGTGGGCTTCAATTTTAGTGCAGGTCGTTCCCTTTGTGCTGATCATCGGACTGCTGTATTTTCTCTTTGTGCGCCAACTTAAACAGGCGGGTCGCGGGGCTTTGAGCTTCGGCAAGAGCCGGGCTAAATTACTCACGCGCGACCGAGATAAAATTACGTTTGCCGACGTCGCCGGTTGTGATGAGGCGAAGGAAGAGGTCAGCGAAGTTGTCGAATTCCTGAAGGATCCGAAAAAGTTTACCAAGATGGGCGGAAGAATTCCGCGTGGCATTTTGATGGTCGGTTCGCCAGGCACGGGCAAAACCCTGCTGGCCAAGGCGGTCGCTGGTGAGGCGGATGTCCCGTTTTTCAGTATTTCGGGTTCCGATTTTGTGGAAATGTTTGTGGGCGTCGGCGCCAGCCGCGTGCGCGACATGTTTGAACAGGGGCGCAAGAGCGCTCCTTGCCTCATCTTTATCGACGAAATTGATGCCGTGGGTCGCCAGCGTGGGGCCGGTGTCGGCGGCGGTAATGATGAACGTGAGCAGACGTTGAACTCGCTGCTGGTGGAGATGGACGGTTTCGACACGACCGAAGGTGTTATCATCATTGCAGCCACGAATCGGCCCGACGTGCTGGATAGTGCGTTGCTGCGTCCGGGTCGTTTCGACCGCCAGATTTACGTGGATTTACCCGATATGATTGGGCGTGAACAAATTTTGCGCGTGCACGCCAAAAAAATCAATTTGTCTGATGCCGTTGATCTCGCCGTGATCGCTCGCGGCACTCCGGGGCTATCGGGCGCCGAGTTGGCTAATTTGTTGAACGAAGCCGCTCTCTTAGCGGCCCGGCGGAACAAGAAAAAAGTCGAAATGATCGACGTCGATGACGCGCGCGAAAAAGTGCAATTTGGCCGTGAGCGTCGGCGCTTGATGGATGACGAAGAAAAAAAACTCACGGCTTATCATGAGGCCGGCCACGCTCTGGTGCAGGGCGTATTGGATGATGGTACTTTGCCGGTGCACAAAGTTACGATTATCCCGCGTGGACGCAGCTTGGGCAGCACGATGTTTATTCCCAAAAAAGATCAGCTCACTCACGCGATGAAGCGTATGCTGAATCAGATTGCGATGGGCCTGGGTGGTCGGATTGCGGAAGAGTTGGTCTTGGGCGATATCTCCAGCGGCGCCGCCGGCGATATTAAACAGGTGACCAAAATCGCGCGACATATGGTCTGCGATTGGGGCATGAGTCCGCTGGGGCCGATCGCTTTTGGTGATAATCAAGATACGGTTTTTTTAGGTCGCGAAATAACTCGCTCTGAAAACGTATCCGAAGAAACCGCGCGTAAAATTGATGCCGAAATTCATCGGATTATAACCGAGCAATACACTCGGGCGACGCAGATCATCACGGAGCATCGCGGTGCCTTGAACAAAATCGCGGAGGCGTTGCTCGAGCACGAGACGATTGAAGGAAAACACGTCTTGGAAATCCTTCAATTTGGTGAATTGCGCTCGCCGGTAATCACCGCCGCCGTAATTAAGCCGGAGGAAAAAAACGCGGATAAAAAATCTGCGGAGAAATCTGCGGCCGAGGATGTGATCACTCCCGGTGGAGCGGCGCCGTCGCCCAGTCTGGCTTAAATTAACCAATCTTTCTTAATTCAAACGGCGACGAGGGTCGCCGTTTTTTTGTTTTTCGGCTGGAGGCTGAAATTCGGCCCTGAAGGGTTTAGCGGAGATCCGCTAAGAGAGCTCGGAGTTCGCGCTCGGGTTCTTCGTGTGCTTGATCGATTGCTAGGGTAAGTGCGGCTTCGAGCAGGGGGCGCGCTTCGTGATTCCGCTGGGCGCCGAGATGGATTTTTCCAAGGAGGATGCGCGGCATCATCCAGTCGTTTTTTTTCGCGACACAAAACGCGAAATGCGGAGCTGCATCTTCGGGCCGAGCTTCGGCGAGAAGAGCTTGAGCCAAACTAAAGCGAAAGAGTTCGTTGTCGGGCGCGCGCTCGACAAGTGCGTTGAAGTGATGACTGCGAGGGGGCATTTTAGGGAGCGTCGATGTAAACGATGACTGCGGTGGTGTTGTCCGGACCGCCACGATTTACCGCGAGTTGGACGATCTCGCGCACTAGCGTTTCGGGTTCAATCGGGAGCGCCATGAGGTGATCGAGTTCGCGGTCGTTGATCATGTGGGTGACTCCGTCGGTGCAAAAAAGATAACGATCTCCCGCTACGAGCTCGGGTCGGGAGATGTCCACCTCGAGTTGATCGGCTTGACCGATGCACCGTGTGATCGCACTCGGATTGCCAAGGTAATGATGACTCGGTTCGCCGCGTGCATGCATTCGGTGAATTTCATTTTCAACGGTATGATCTTCGGTGAGGCACTGGAGTTTTCCATTGCGCCGGAGGTAAGCGCGCGAGTCACCGGCGTGCGCTATGAGGAAATGATGCTGCTGAATGTAGCCAAACGTCAGCGTTGAACCGATACCGCAGGCGGGGCTGATTTTGTACCCGAGGTGGAGTACGGTCTTGTTCGCTTTTAGGACGATGACGTTGAGATCTGCGGCGGTGTGTGGCGCACGCTCGCTGCATTCTTGAATGATGATCTTGACCGTCTCGCTGGAGGCTTCCGCTCCTCCGGGAAGGCCACCGACGCCATCCGCCACACCGAATATCTGGGTGGTGGTTTCGTGAATGAAGCAGTCCTCATTTTCTAGTCGGACCCGTCCAATGTCGGTCAGGGCCGCGGAGCGAAACTTAGTCATGAAGATATACGCCAATTCTATGCGTCGCTTAATTCAAGTAAAAGGCTTAAATAAGTCCGCCCTGGTTTCGCGGGTTAGGCGTGTCGCTTCAGGCTGGGGAAGAGACTGAAGGAAGAGCCGGCCGTAGCTTTTGGCAAGGACGCGCGAATCAAGAATGGTAATCACGCCGCGGTCAGCTTGGGATCGTATGAGCCGGCCGGCCCCTTGGCGAAATTTGATGAGTGCGTCGGGCAGAGTGAGATCGTTGAAAGGGTTGCCGCCGTGGTCGCGGATCCACTCGGTTTTTGCCTCGGTGATGGGATGGGTCGGAGGATCGAATGGCAGTCGCGTGATGATGACTTGGGCGAGCGCGTCACCGGGCACATCGACGCCGGTCCAAAAACTATCGGTGCCAAAGAGCACGGCGTTGCCGAGGTTGCGCATCTGTTCGGCTAATTCCGTGCGGGAGAGATCGGCTCCTTGCATCATAAACGGTCTGCCCGCGGTGCGAAATTCGCTCTCGAGGGTCGCGGCGACGGCGCGCATATCCGTGTAGCTGGTGAATAAAACGAGGGAGCCGCCCTTCACGGCATGCACGCAAAAACGAATGTAATCGGTCAGAGCTTCGAGAGAAAGTTTAGCCTCTTGCGGCGAGGGCAAGGGCACGTCGGCCGCGATGTAGACGCGCATGTTGCGTTTATAGTCGAACGGCGAATGCACGATTTCGGTGCGCGCGTGATCGGCTCCGAGACGATTTGCAAAGGCCGCGATATCCCCGGCCAGAGCGAGCGTGGCGCTCGTGCAGATCACACTCACCCCACACCCGAAAAGATGTTCGCGTAGAGCGGGTGCGACATCGATCGGGGCGCTGCGGAGGCTCACGATGGTCTGCTTACGGCCGCCGCGTTCGGCCCAATAGACGTGGCCTTCGGCGGCGAGATTAAGCCATTCGGTGAGGCCGGCTTGGAGCCCTTTGAGGCGGGTTTTTTGCTCGAGAAGTTCGTCGCGGGCGCGGCCCTCGTCGAGCTTGTCGGCGAGTTTGCCGACGAGTCGTTGCAGTGCGCCCAGTGGCCCGTCGAGAGTGGGCTCGGCTACGCCTGCTTCGCGCACGCGGACCACTGGGCGGGCGGCGAGGAGGGTGGTGCTAAGAAAATCAAAAAAATGTTTAGACGCGTCGAGGGCGTCGCTCACGAGCTGTTGGGCTTCGGGGCCGCCGAGTTTGCGCAGTAGGCCGCGCTTCGTACGTGGATTATAGAGATATTTTAACGCACGCTCAACGCCGTAACTGCTGAGCGAGAGGCCGAAGTTGGCCGTGGCTACATCGGGCACCGTGTGGGCCTCGTCGAGGACGAGGAAATCTCCGGGGAATAATACGCCGCGGGCCTCGGGCCCGGTGGCGCCGTGTGCTCTGGCGCCACCAGCGTTGACGAGGGCAAAGAGCAACGCGTGGTTGACGATGATGAGATGCGCGGTGCGGATGCGGCCGCGGGCGCGCTGGTAAAAACATTTTTCGCAGTCGCAGTGTTTGCGCGAGCACGAGGAAGAATCGGCGTTGACGGCATCCCAGACCTCCGCGCGCGGCGGCGGCCGCAGGTCGTGGCGCAGGCCCGAATCGGTGGTTTCGGCCCAGCCCGCGATGCGTTGTAATTCGTCGTAATCAGCATCGGCGAAAAGACTGGCGCGATCACTGAGGGCCTGCGCGAGACGCGTCGTGCAAAGATAATTGGATTTTCCTAGCAGGACCGCGGCGCGGAAATCGGCGTATCCGGCGAGGGCAGGGTTCGATTGAAACAACCGGCGAACGAGGGGCAGGTCTTTGGTTTCGAGTTGTTCCTGGAGGGAGATCGTGTGTGTGGAAACAATGAGTTGGCGTTGCTGATCGACGGCGTGGATGATGCCGGGGACTAAATAGGCGAGGGATTTACCCACGCCGGTGCCAGCCTCGAACAAGAGTGATTCATCGGCTTTGAGCGCGGAGGCGATCGCTCGGGCCATGGTTTCCTGTTGCGGGCGATGTTCGAGTTTAAGCTCGGCGTGGAGCCAGCCGCCCTCGGTGAAAATTTTCGCGGCGAGCTCGGGCGCCCGGCTGGGGGGCGGAGGAGCGGAGGCTTGGTCGTCGCGGAGTCCAATCATGGGCCGATGAACTTCGCGTAACGTCGGGTCTGAGGCAAGGGCTGCGCAAATGAATTTGCCGATGCGTGATCTTGAGGTAGCTTTGTGAAAATGAACGACAACGCTAAGGCTGAAGGAAAATGGGTGCAGGAATTGGTGGCCTTCTTGCGCACGCAGCCCGGGGTGAGCGCCGTACGGATTGATCCCGCGGCTCAGACGGTGGAGGTGGCGACATTGGGAGAGGTGAATTTCACCGATTTCAGCGAAAAACTTTCGGCTACGATTTCGGCGATCGAGGCGCGCTTGGCGACTCAAGCACCGCTCGTAGCGCCGGCTGGATTTAAATTGACCCATGATGGTGCGCGTTTGGTCGTGGGACGCGAATCGTGCTCGACGGCTGAAACGCTTTGGCAGTGGCGTGAAGTGGATTGGCCGGTCGCGGGCGAGGGCACCACCGATCAGCCCGAGTGGAAATTTTTAACGTGGCTCGCGGCGATCTGCGGCGGCGCGGGCATCGCGGGGAGCTTGGTGGAACATTTTGGTCCGGGGTTGCCTTGGTTGGCGTGGATCTTTTTTGCAGCGGCGCTAGTGGCGGGCGCGTGGGATGCCGCCATCGATACGTGGGCTAATATAAAAAAGGGCGAAGTTGATATTCATTTGTTGATGCTGATCGTAGCGGCGGGCGCGGTCTCCATCGGCGCGCACAGTGAAGCGGTGCTGTTATTGTTTCTTTTTTCCGCCTCGGGCGCGATGGAGGCATTTGCCTTGGATCGGACGCAGCGGGAGGTGAGCGCGTTGCTCAAATCGGCGCCGAAGTGGGCAATCGTCGTGACCGCCGAGGGCGGCGAACGTGAAATCGCCGTCGAACAACTCCAAATCGGGCAACGCGTGCGCGTTAAGCCCGGTGGCGCGTTTCCGGCGGATGGTACCATCGTCAGTGGCACGAGTGCGAGCGATGAATCCGCGCTTACGGGCGAAGCCATGCCCGTGGAAAAGGCTAAAGGTGACCCGGTTTTCAGTGGTACGATTAATTTATGGGGAGCGGTTGATTTCGAAGTGAATCGGCTGCCGGCGGAAAGTACGTTGCAGAAAATAATCCGGCTGATTCAGACGGCGCAGAAATTAAAAGCGCCGAGTGAGCGTTTCACCGATCGCTTCGGCACGGGTTACACGTACGCGGTGTTGGCCGGCGCGGGATTGATGTTTTTAGTGTGGTGGTTGGGCTATGGCTTGCCGGCATTCACGAATACGGAGGAAACGCGTTCGGCTTTTTATCGAGCGATGACGCTGCTGGTGGTGGCTAGTCCGTGCGCCTTGGTTTTATCGATTCCCTCGGCGATTTTGGCCGCAATTGCTTGGGGCGCGCGGCATGGCGTGTTGTTTCGAGGCGGTGCTGCGATTGAGAAATTAGCCGATATCAACGCCGTCGCTTTGGATAAAACGGGCACGTTGACCACGGGCGAACTCGCGGTGGTGGGCTACGAGAGTTTTCCGCCTGGGCGAGAGCAAGAGGTGATGGAGTTGGCTTATGCGCTGGAGGCCAAGTCGGAGCATCCGTTGGCGCGAGCCATCGTGCGCGATGCGCGGGCGCGCGGGGTGCGCGAGCTTAACGTGGATCAATTTCGCAACATCGTGGGTGAGGGCGTAAAAGGCAGTCTGAATGGCGTGCAGGTTTTACTCGGACGAAGGGAGTTGTTGGAGGCGGGGCCGTTGGCGGCTTGGGCGAAGAAATTGCCGCCCGCTCCGGCGGAATTGAGTGAGATCTGGGTGATCGGTCGCGAGATGGTGGGGCGGGTGTTGTTGCGCGATCAGATCCGTTCCGAATCACGTGCGGTGTTGGCGGAGCTCAAGCAGCAGGGGATTTTTACGGTTATGTTAACCGGAGATCGCCAACACGCGGCTGAGGCGGTCGCGAAAGAACTCGGTCTGGGCGAAGTGCGCGCGGGGCTGACACCCGAGGGGAAAGTAGCTGCGATTACGGCGTTGCGGAAATCGGGCAAGGTGATCGCCATGGTCGGCGACGGAGTGAACGATGCGCCATGTTTGGCCGCGGCCGATGTCGGCGTCGCTATGGGCGCGCGCGGGAGTGATGCGGCCTTGGAGCAGGCGGAGGTGATTTTGATGCAGGATAAAATTGAAAATTTCCTGTCGGCCCATCGTTTGAGTCGACGGGCCCGAGCCATCATACGGCAGAATCTTACGATTTCTTTGGGCGTGGTGGTCGTGATGGTGATTGCGACGGTGTTGGGTTTTGTCCCTCTGGCCGTAGGTGTGGCGGCTCACGAAGGGAGCACCGTTTTGGTGTGCTTGAATTCGTTGCGTTTGTTGTTGGGGCGCAATCGGTGAGTTTTAGCACGGTGGTTTTTGGAGCGAAAATCTGGGGCTAATGAATTGATGAATCGTCGCTAACGTTCCTGATTTGGCCGTCGTTTTTGGCGGTCAAATAAGTATTTTGCCGGATGCTTATAATCTGGTAGGGTTAGCTGATCTTTTTAGCTCAAAAGCTACATTTTTAAATTTTCATTTATGCCTAAAAATCTTTTCCAAAAAGTATGGGACGCTCACACCGTCCGGCAGCTCGCCAATGGCCAGACGCAGTTGCTCATCGGCACGCATTTGATACATGAGGTCACCAGTCCGCAGGCCTTTGGGATGCTGCGGGATCTCGGACTGAAGGTGGCGTTTCCGCATCGCACCTTCGCTACGGT
The DNA here is from genome assembly GCA_947449835.1 of Opitutia bacterium. Classification (GTDB taxonomy): domain Bacteria; phylum Verrucomicrobiota; class Verrucomicrobiia; order Opitutales; family Opitutaceae; genus Tous-C4FEB. The sequence continues at coordinate 7,450 of CANFSZ010000023.1, read as the reverse complement.
GGATCATATCGTGCCGACGGATCAATTTATTGAGCCCTACGCCGACCCCTTGGCGCAGGCGATGATGGACGAGTTGCGGAAAAATTGCGCGCAGTTCGGCATCACTTTTTTCGACCGAGCGACGGGCAAGCAAGGGATCGTCCACATCGTCGGCCCCGAGCAGGGCATCACGCAACCAGGCACGACGATCGCTTGCGGTGATTCGCACACTTCGACGCACGGCGCGTTTGGCGCGATTGCGTTTGGCATCGGAACTAGCCAAGTCCGCGATGTCCTCGCGACGCAGACCATGGCGCTCGGGGCCTTGAAAGTTCGCCGTATCGAAGTGAACGGGAAGCTGCGTCCCGGCGTTTACGCCAAGGATGTCATTCTGCACATCATCCGCATGCTGGGCGTAAACGGCGGCACGGGTTTCGCCTACGAATACGCGGGCTCGACCTTTGACGGCTTCTCCATGGAGGAGCGCATGACCGTCTGTAATATGTCTATCGAGGGTGGCGCGCGCGTCGGTTACGTTAATCCCGATGAGACGACGTTTGCTTACCTCAAGGGCCGCCCTTATGCGCCTAAGGCCGCGTACTGGGATGCGGCTGTTTCCCACTGGAGGTCTTTTGCTTCCGATCCCGGCGCCGCTTACGATGATGTCGTTAAAATTAACGCCGCCGACATCGCGCCGACCGTCACATGGGGCATCAATCCCGGCCAAGGTATTTCGATCTCGGAAAACATCCCCAGCCCTGAAACGGCTACTTCGGCCGACGACAAAGCAGGTATCATTGAGGCTCTTGCCTACATGAAATTACCCGCGGGCGCTCCTATTAAGGGCACTAAAATCAACGTCGCTTTCCTCGGCTCTTGCACGAACGGACGCCTTTCCGATTTCCAAGAAGTCGCCAAGTACATCAAGGGACGCAAAGTCGCACCCGGCATCAAAGCGATCGCTGTCCCGGGCTCCCAAATCGTCGCGCTCCAATGCGAAAAACTCGGGCTCGACAAAATTCTCGCCGAAGCCGGTTTCGAGTGGCGCGCCGCGGGTTGCTCTATGTGCCTCGCGATGAATCCCGATAAACTCATCGGCGATCAACTCTGTGCATCGTCTTCAAACCGCAACTTCAAGGGACGCCAAGGCTCGACCACGGGTCGCACGATTCTGATGAGCCCTGTTATGGTCGCCGCTGCGGCCGTCACGGGCCAAATCGCGGACGCCCGCGAAGTGTTCTCTGTCGCTCAAAACTAAATTTCTCTCCGACCATGGCTCTTGCAAAAATCACTTCCGTCACCGGCCGCGCCGTCAACGTTCCCGGCAATGACATCGATACCGACCGAATCATCCCCGCGCGCTTCATGAAATGCGTCACCTTTGACGGGCTCGGCGAATTTCTTTTCTACGACGTGCGCAAGCAACTCGACGGCACCGAAAAACCGCATCCGCTCAACGAGCCACGTTTCAAAGGTGCGACCATTCTGCTCTCGGGTGCAAATTTCGGCTGCGGCTCCTCGCGCGAACACGCTCCTCAAGCGATTGCTAAATACGGATTTAAAGCCGTCATCGCGGAAAATTTCGCCGAGATTTTTTTCGGCAATAGCACCACCTTGGGCATACCTTGCGTCACCGCCAGTCGTGAGGACATCGCGAAGATCGCGGCCTTCACCGAAACCAATTCTCAAGGCGAAGTAGTGATCGATCTGGTGAAGCTCGAAGTGCGTTTTGGCGGGCAAGCGGTGAAGATCGCTCAACGCGAAAGTGCGCGCGATGCGCTGGTCAACGGTCGCTGGGATGCTATCGGCGAACTCATCGATGGCTTGCCCGCCGTAAAAATCACTGCTGCCAAACTACCTTATCTCGCCGCTTGATCGTTTTTTCAGTCGGGACGTGGGTACCGGTAGTTTGAGGTGCTCACGCTAAAAAATTCGAAGACAGGCCGACGTTTGACGCAGACCTCATATTAACCTTTCATAAATAATTCTGAACTTTTACGCCGCCTAGGCGTCTCCCCCTGCTTACACTTATATGTTTTTTGCCTCCATTGATATCGTCCGGATCGTGCGTGAAGCTGGATTGTTGATTTATCCGCTGGGTCTTTGCTCGCTCGTCGCGACGTTTATCATCTTTGAGCGATTAGTCGCTCTGCGGAAATCAGCGGTGATTCCTGAGGATTTGGCCGAAGCGGTGATCGAAGGACGCGCGCCTACCGGCGATAAACGCTCGGCCTTGGGGCGGATTTTGAATTTCGCTTCACGCCACACGGGAGATACGGAGGCGACCAAGGCTTATGCCCGTCTTGAGGTTATTAAAATGGAACGAGGGGTCAGCTACCTCGATACGATTTATGCCGCGGCTCCTTTGATCGGCCTGATCGGCACGGTCACGGGTTTGCTTGGGGCGTTTTCAGTAGTGGATCCTCAGACGCGGATGCCTGATCCGGTTCAATTTACCGAAAGTGTGGGCTATGCGCTCTCCGCTACGGTGTTGGGTCTATGCATCGCGCTACCCGCGCTCGTCGGCAGCGGTCTGTTGCAACGCGTGATTGAAAAACACGCCGCGCAACTCGACGTGCTTCTGGAGCGCGTCCTCGCGCGACAAGCCGATGAAGTGAAAAAATCGGCCTCATGAGTCTGCTTAATCGGCGGGCGCGCAAACGCCCAGAATTGCCGCTCGTGCCTCTGATCGACGTGCTCGTGATGTTGGTGCTTTTTGCCTACGTGACTATGCAAGCACGCGTCGGTTCTACGCTCAATATCACGCTGCCCAAGGTGGATACGGCCGGAAAGAATGACTTCAAAGGCACGGTCACCGTCGCTATTGATAAAGACGGCACTGTTTCATTTAACGGAAAAAATGTGACCGACGAACAGCTCATCGGTTTACTTAAAGAAGTGCGCAACGTGGACAAGGACATCCCGGTGCTCATCAAAGCCGATGAGACGACGCAGCTGAAAAAATTGGCCTTCGTGATGGATGCGTGCCGCAAGACCGGTTTGAATAAGTTCAGTCTGCAAAGTCGCTAAGTTGAGGCCTTGCGCAGCATTGCCCGCCGCGAGCTGACGCGTCACGGTGCCCCTATGAAGATTTTGATTACGGGTGTTACCCGCGGGCTCGGCTTGGCGTTGGCTAAAAAATTTATCGCACTCGGCCACACCGTCATCGGCTGCGGCCGGAGCGGAACGGAGATTTTCGACCTACGCATGGATCACGGCGCTCCGCATGATTTCATGGTCTGCGACGTTTCGCTTGATGCCAAAGTCGCCATCTGGGCGGCCAAAGTACTCGAGCAGGAATCTCCGCCCGATATCTTGATCAACAACGCCGGGGTGATGAATCCCCTCGGGCACCTGTGGGAGCAAAGTGATCGTGAATTCACCAAAATTCTGGATGTGAATGTGCGCGGCGTGGCCAACGTGATCCGGCATTTTGTGCCGGCGATGGTGGCCAATAAAAAAGGGGTGATCATCAACCTCAGCTCAGGGTGGGGCCGCAGCGTGGCTCCCGATGTGGCGTCGTATTGTGCGTCAAAGTGGGCGATTGAAGGTCTCACGAAGGCACTCGCGGAAGAGTTGCCGCCGGGGATGGCTGCGATTCCTTTGAACCCAGGCGTGATTGATACCGACATGCTGCGCTCGTGCTGGGCCGATGGTGCGGCCGGATATCCAAAGGCCGCGGCGTGGGCGGAAGTGGCCGCGCCGTTTATTCTCGGACTCGGCGCCAAAGATAACGGTCAAAGTCTCAGCGTGAGCGGCGCGTAGCGTTAAAGCGCCCGATTTCAGCGCTCGGCCAACGGAATCTTTTTTGCTTAGGTAGCTTCCGTGGGCGGTTGAGTGACCAACGTAATTTCAGGACCTAACGGTGCGGCGGCATGACGAATATGGCGACCGCCGACGGCAAGAATCTCCAAATAGATCGCGGTTGCGCCCTCCGCGGCGAGAGCATCAATGGTGGCGTTGATCTCGTTGAGTGGTTTGGCGATGGCGTCGGTTGTGTCAGTGCCAACTTTGCAGGCGAAGTCCCAAAAATCTGTGTCTGCGGGCAGTGTCTTGCGGCGCTCGCGCTTCACGTACTTGCGCACCTCGTGTTTGATCGCGTCGATGACGCGCTGTGGGTTGCGATCGGGGGCGCTGAGGGAAAAGGTCTTTTTCATAGGCAGGATTTAACTCAATACGACGCACGAGGTGATGGAGAGACAATTGTGGGGTTTTCCTGGTGCCGTGTTTGTCGATTGTCGTTCAGCGCGGAGGAGTAAAACTTCCGTCGTGCAGAATTCGGACGTTCCCTTTTCACCCGCTCCCATTGCGTGCGAAACGCTCGCGAGCTTAGTGGCGCGCGGTGGAGCCAGTTGGTTGCGCGCGCCGGTACTCGGTGCCGATCAGCCAAAATCAGACGTGCGAGCCAACCCTCAGTTAGCCGACTACGCGGATCCCCAGGCGCGGATGAGCGGGGCGAGCGAAGCGATTGCGCTTATCAAGGGCGGTCGAGTTTACGGAGATGGAATTGTACTCGCGCCCGATTGTGTCACCGTGGCGCGGGATGTATCGTTGGATTTTGGGCGTACCGGTGAAGGACACTGGTTATTGCAGGAACAAAAACTGCGTCCTCCCGAGCTCATCGCTGGTCAAGTCGCGGTCTTGGCGACGGCACTGGGTGGGAGCTACGCCCATTGGTTACTCGATGAACTTCCGCGTCTGATTAGCCTGCGTGAGTTCGGCGAGCTGCCTGATTTAATCACCCACGCCCACGCAGAGGGCTGCCAAATGGCTTTAAAGCTCGCTGGTTTTCGAGGGCGCGTGATTGAGCCGGTCCGACGCAAGCACCTGCAAGTGGATGAATTGATGGTGCCTGCGCTGCCGGGCTGGGTCGGCTGCGTGAATGCCGCGCACGTGCAACGTTTGGTGGATTTTGCCGCGCCGATTCAAGCGTCGCCTGCGTATACACCCGAGCGCATTTATATCTCTCGTGCGTTGGCTCAGCGTCGCCACGTGGAAAATGAATCCGCTGTGAGTGCTGCGTTGTCCGACCAAGGGTTCACTTGCGTACAACTAGAGCGTTTGAGTTGGGCTGAACAAATTGCCCTGTTTCGTGGAGTTAAAATCGTGGTCGCGCCGCACGGTGCGGGACTCGCCAATCTAGTCTTCGCGCGACCGGGCACTCGCGTGATTGAATGTTTTGGTCGTGATTATGTGAATGGTTGTTTTGCCCAACTGGCGGACGCATGTGAGCTAGATTATACGCCGATAGTGGCGCCCGGTGATGATCCTTGGGGTACAAATCCAAAGTCCAATCGACGTGACTTTACGATCGAGATTGACGCATTGCGCGCTACGCTCGGTGCCACTTGATCCGCAATAAATCGGCTGGTGTTTCTCAGCGAGAAGCCTGCAGTTTTGTGGTCTGCTTTTATGTTACACTCGTCGCTCCACCGGAAAACTGCCGCCCGTAAGGTCTGTTTTATAATCGCGAGTTTTGCCGCGATCTCGCTCTGGGCTGAATTGCCGGCAGAAAAATATTTTGGCCGTTGGGCTCTGACGCTTGAGGGTAGTCGCGCGGGTTGGTTAGAGATCGTGCCGCAAAAAGGTTGGTATGATGCTTCGCTATTGTGGGCGGGTGGGAGTGTCGAACCGCTAGCGAGCGTTGCCATTGTGGAGGGGGAGTTGATCGTGACGCGTCTTAGATCAGTCACGCGTAAAGGCCCGAATGATCTTGTTCTACGCAAACAGCAGATTCCCGAAACGCTTTCTGGTCGTCTTGACGGCGATGTCTTGAGGCTTACGCGCTCCACGCAAAACAACGCGGGAACTGCCCTGGAACGCGAGCAAGTCACCGGCCGACTTATTCCAGCCCTGCCGCCAGCTCCAGATCTCTCAAAGGTTCGCTGGGGAGAACCGGTGGATTTATTCAATGGGCGTGATCTCTCGGGTTGGCGCCTGATCGAGTCTAATTCGGAAAATGGCTGGTCTGTCTCCGAGGGCACACTTTCGAACCGGCCGGCCGCGCACGTGGTTGGCCAAAAGGCGCGGCGCTTCGGTAATCTGCGCACCGAGCGCGAATTTGAAGATTTTAATTTGAAGGCCGAGGTCCTTGTGCCGGCCAAAAGCAACAGCGGTATTTACCTGCGCGGTATTTACGAAATTCAAATTCAAGATTCTTACGGACAAACGCTCGATTCGCACAACATGGGCGCGCTTTACAGTCGAATCACACCCACCGTCGCGGCGGAGAAGCCGGCCTCCGAATGGCAGACGCTCGATATCACCTTGGTCGAGCGACATCTCACCGTAGTGCTCAACGGTGTGACCATCATCGCAAATCAACCGATCGTGGGTTGCACCGGCGGGGCGCTGTGGGCGGATGAATTTCGCCCCGGGCCTATTTATCTGCAAGGTGATCACGGCGCCGTCACTTACCGGAATCTAACTCTGCGGCCGGTCATTAAATAAACGGAAAAACATGCGTTCTCTTTTTTTATTTCTGATCGGTCGAGGAGCGCTGCTCGGGCTGGTCCTCGGCTTAGGTGCGCTGCGACAGGCGTCTGCGGCCGAGATGCTCGCGCAGAGTTTAAGTATGGACGAAGCCATTGCGCGCGGCACGACTGACGAAGTCGGGCGTTTACTCGCGGCGGATCCTGCCGCGATCAATCGCATCGGCGCTGCGAAATTAACTCCGTTGCAACAGGCTATTCTCCGGCGCAAGACCGCCATGGCGCTGTTGCTGATCGCGCGCGGCGCCGATGTTAACTTAGCCGATGCTTCAGGTCGCACGCCGCTGCATCTCGCCGTCGAGCGCAATGACGCCACGGTGTTAGCCGCGTTGCTGGAACGTAAAGCCGATCCGGTGCGACGCGATCGGGTGGGGTGGACGCCGCTGCATCACGCCGCGGCGAAAAACCATCTGCCCTTGGCCAAGCTGTTGCTCGATCAGGGTGCGCCGCCCAACGCGTTGAGCGAACTCGGTGGCACGCCCTTGCACGAAGCGGCTGCCGGGGCGGGGGCTGATATGGTGCGATTGCTCCTTGCCCGTGGGACCGATCCGAAAGTGCGCTCCAAGCCGGGCGTCACGGCGCTGGATCTGGCGCGCGAGTTTAAAAACACTGACTCGATCGCAATCCTTGAAGCCTTACCCTGACGCGGCGCGGCGGTTTAGTCTTGGGCTGGGTGATCGCTCAGAGGAACGCGAAACGTCTCGCCCACGTGCACACTCAGCAGTCGGTGCGGCTCACCGGCGAATGCCGCCCGAATGCGAGCTGCGGGTTCCTCCATCGCTTCGTTACTCAGTTTAAAGGTTTCATGATGGATGGGCACAAATGTCCGTGCCAGTTGTGTCCGTCAAGTTCTGCAAAAAGGGGATCGGTGGTATGTGGCTGGATGAGATAAAAAGATTTATGGGGAGGGTTAAGGGAGGGGGCGAAGCCACCTCCCTTTCTTGGGTGAGTGGTATGAGTTAGGCGGCGCGGGTTTGAGG
>CANFSZ010000022.1 GCA_947449835.1 Opitutia bacterium | reverse complement strand
AAGAGAAAATAAAATCCACCAGCGATGAGGCCGTAAAAAAGCAGCATCTGCCACCAGGGGCCGGCCGCTCCGGGACCTTGGCCGGGGGCTGCGGTTTGAGCGAACTGGATGAAGGAAGAGGTGAAGGAATGCATATTCGTCATTGCGTGTTGCGGATTTTGAAAAAAGAAACGTATAGGAAATCAATTCTCAGACTGCAAAAGCAAGCCCTATCACCTCCTCCCGATCCGCATTGAAAAGTAAATCCGCCTCCTCCTGGTCCGCCGCCAAGTCCGAAGAACTCTATGGGTTCAAGCGCTGGGGCTCCGGCCACCTCTCTGTTGATGACGCCGGCTTCTTGAACGTCCAGCCGCTCGCCGACGGCCGCGGCATCCGCGCGCTCGACGTGATTAACGAAGCCGTCGGCATGGGCCTCAAGGCTCCGCTGGTGATCCGTTTCCAAGATCTCCTGCGCCATCGCGTCGCCCAGCTCAACGGCGTCTTCAACAAAGCCATCAAACAAGAGGGCTACAAAGGCAGCTACCGCGGCGTATTCCCGATCAAGGTCAACCAACTGCGCGAGGTCGTCGACGAGATCGTCGCCGCCGGCAAAGATTTTAATTACGGTCTCGAAGCCGGCTCCAAGCCCGAGCTGATGATCGCCATCGCGATGCACGAAGGCGCCAACCGCCTCATCATCTGCAACGGCTACAAGGATCACGATTACATCCGCCTCGCGCTCCTCGCCCGCAAGCTCGGCAAGAAAATCATCCTCGTCGTCGAGCAGCTCTCCGAAATCGACGACATCATCAAGATCTCCGAAGAAGTCGGCGTGAAGCCCATGATCGGTTTCCGCGCCAAACTCCAGACACGCGGCGAAGGCAAATGGGCCATGTCCACCGGCGACAACGCCAAGTTCGGCCTCAACACGGCCGAAATTCTCTTCGCGTGCGAAAAGCTCCGCGAAGCCAAACTCGAGTCCTGCCTGCGCCTCGTCCATTTTCATATCGGCTCGCAGGTCCCCAACATCATCACGATCAAGAACGCCGTCATCGAAGCCACGCGCTTCTATTGCCAACTCGCGAAGATGGGCTTCCCGATGGGTTACCTCGATGTCGGCGGCGGTCTTGGCGTCGACTACGACGGATCGCGCACGAACTTCGAGAGCTCGATGAACTACTCGATGGAGGAATACGCCCGCGACGTCGTCTTCAACATCCGCGAGATTTGCACCGCCTCGCGCGTCGCCGTGCCCGACATCGTGAGCGAATCCGGCCGCGCCATCGTAGCCCCGCACTCGCTCCTCGTCGTCGAAGTCTTCGAGCGCATCAACAAACGCGAATCGCTCGGCCAACAGCACCAGCCCAAGGTCAAAAACAAGGTCGTCGAAGACCTTGAAGTTATGTTGAAGAACAAGACCAAGCTCGGTCGCCTCGAACGTTTTCACGACGCCACGCAGAAAAAGGAAGAAGCGCTGTCGCTCTTTAATCTCGGTTACCTCGACCTCGAAAACCGCGCCGCCGCCGAATCCCTGTTTTGGCAAATCTGCGAACAGATCGCCAAAGAAGGCCAGAAAGCCGGCTATCAACCCGAGGAACTCCACGATCTCAACAAGCTCCTCGCCGACCAATACGTCTGCAATTTCTCGGTCTTCCAATCGCTTCTCGATCACTGGGCGCTCAAGCAACTCTTCCCTGTCGCCCCACTCCATCGCCTCAACGAAAAGCCCACGGTCAACGCCATCCTCGCCGACATCACGTGCGACTCCGACGGCAAGATCAGCAGCTTCATCGATCTGCAGGACACCAAGGACTACATCACGCTCCACCCGCTCAACGGGAAACCTTACTACCTCGGCGTGTTTCTCACCGGCGCCTATCAGGACATCATGGGCGACCTCCACAACCTCTTCGGCCGCGTCAACGAGGTCCACGTCTTCCTCGAAGACGATGAACCTAACGGCTTCTACATCGAAGAAGCGTTGAGCGGCAGCCGCATCGCCGACGTCCTCGAAGGCGTCCAATACCAGCAGGAAGAACTCTGCCGCAAGATGAAGGCGCAGATCGATCTCGCGACGAAAAAAGACATCGTAAAACCACGCGAAGGCGTACGTCTCCTCGAACTCTACGAAAGCCAGATGCTCAACAAGACCTACTTGAACATCGAGGCCAAGACCGGCCGGAAAAAGAAGGCTTAACGCCCTCGACCGATCGAAAGCAAAAAACGGCGCCCCGGATTAAAGCCGGTGGCGCCGTTTTGATTTTTAAGCGCGCAGCTAGCTATTACTCAGACCAGTTTTGATTGAACGAGTTTGCTGACCGCGCCGAAGTCGATGAGCGCCGCGTCGGGATGAGCTTTGAGCGCGCCGATGACTTTACCCATTTCTTTCTTCGTCGTCGCACCCGTGCTCGCGATCGCCTCGGCGATCAAGGCTTCGAGCTTGGCGGCATCGAGACCGGCGGGGAGATATTTTTGGAGAATCTTGATCTCAATCTCGTTGGTGGCGACCAGATCGGCGCGACCGCCTTTGGCGAACTCGAGATTGGCGTCGGTGAGATTTTTTACGGCCTTACGCAGAGTCGCGAGCGAGAGCACGTCATCGATTTCTTTGTTGCCGTCCATGGCCGCGCGCTTGATCGCGGCATCGGCGGTACGCAGCGCCGTCGTGGTGACGCTGTCGCGGGCTTTCATGGCAACAATGATGTCGGCACGGAGGGTTTCGTAGATAGAAGACATGCGAGCAGCGTGGCGCACAGCGCGACCTTGTCGAGACGGCAACCGCGCCGCGATCTTGCACCTGGTCGCGGTTACGCCACCTTGGTTCCTGTGCATCCTCAGCCTTCGCTCAACGTCCTCGGCGGCCCCCTCAAACCTTGCTCGCTGCATCCGCTGACGGGCTTTTTCCGTAATGGCCAGTGCGACACGTGCGCGGAGGATCACGGCTGCCACACGGTGTGCGTGGAAGTCACCGCAACGTTTCTCGCTTACAGCCGCGCCGCGGGCAACGATCTCTCCACGCCGCGGCCCGAGTATGATTTCCCTGGGTTGCAACCCGGCGATCGTTGGTGCGTCTGCGCCGCACGCTGGCAAGAAGCGCTCGACGCCGGCGTGGCAGCGCCGGTGGCGCTCGCGTCGACACATTTCCGCTCGCTCGAAGTCGTGCCTTTGTCCCTGCTCCAACAGCACGCCACCGCATGAACGAAACCCGCCCGCCATCCAACGACCCGCTCCACGGCGTCACCCTTGAAGCGCTCCTAACCGAGCTCGTGGCCCGTCATGGTTGGGAAGAACTGGGCCGCCGCATCGACGTGCGTTGTTTCAACTACGACCCGAGCATCACTTCTAGTCTCAAGTTTCTGCGCAAAACTCCGTGGGCGCGCCAGAAAGTCGAAGAGCTTTATCTACGCGGGCTCGGCGGGCGCGGCTAATTAGATTGCCGCGGCTCAAACCACGAGGGGCTTTTTACGCATTTCGACCAGAGCGAGTAACAAATCGCCCTTGGACAAACTCCCGAGCAATTTACCGTTCGGATCAACCACCGGCAGGCGCTCCGCTTCAAAATTTAAGAAACGCCCAAGCGCCTCGCTCAACGTCGACTCGGGGCCCACGCGCGGAAACTCTTCCCGCAAAATGTCGTTGGCGATCACCAGTTCGGCGAGCTCGGGTTCACCGAGGTAAGGTTTAATATCGTGGAGCGATACCGCGCCAAGAAAACGATCCTGCGCATCGGTCACGTAGAGGTTATTCACGCGGGTCGCCAGAAACATCCGCGCGATATCAGCAAAGTGGGCGTGGCGACTCAGCGTCGGCGGTTTGCTCTTCATCAACTCGGCCACCTGCCCACGACCAAACCCCGCATCGCCAGAAACCTCCGCCGCCTTCTTTTTTAAAACCTCACTATAAAGCGAACGACCTTCAAGGCCCTTGGCGGTGTAATAAGCCACCACGCTGCACAACATCAACGGCAGGATGATATCGTAGCTCAACGTCATCTCGAAAAGCATGATCACCGCCATCACCGGCGCGTGACTCACCGCCGAGAGAAAAGCCCCCATTCCGACCAAGGCAAACGCCCGCGGATCCACCGCCCCACCCGGCCAGATCGCGTGCACGGCTTGACCGAAAAGAAAGCCCGCCCCTGCCCCCATAAACAACGACGGCGTAAACACACCACCCGGCGCGCCCGAGCCAAACGACGAGGCCGTGGCGAGCCATTTACACGCCAAAAAAAGCAGCAACGTAGTCCACAACACGTGCCCCTTGAGGATGGTGACGACCACCGAGTAACCGTTCCCGCACACTTCGGGCACTTGGATCGCCAGCGCGCCCACGATCAATCCGCCCAACGTCATGCGCGCCACCAGCGGCAACTTCGTCGCGATGAAAATTTCCTCCGCCCGCTTCAACGAACGCAAAAACCACGGCGCCAGCACCCCGGCGATCACACCCAGCGCGATGTACGCCGGCATCTCGAGCGGCGAACTCAAACGAAACTCCGGCACTTTATAAAGCTGCGCTTCGCTGGTGAGCACCCGGACCGTCATCGCCGCCACCACCGCCGAAACCGCCAACGGTCCCAAGCTCTCCATCGCGATCGTCCCGAGAATAATTTCCGCGACGAAAAACGATCCCGCAATCGGTGCGTTGTAAGCCGAGGCGATGCCCGCCGCCGCGCCGCACGCCACCATGAGGCGTAATTGCGGCGGGGTAAATTGCCGCCAACGCCCGATGAATGAAGCCATCACCGCCGCCAGTTGCACCATCGGACCTTCCCGCCCGATCGAGCCACCCGAGCCGATAGAAAATAAAGCCGCCGTGCTCTTCACCAGGCTCGCTCGAATCGGCACATGCCCCGAGCCGATGGAGATCGCCTCCATGTAATCCGTCGAGCTTTGCCCCTTCGTCAGGTGCTTACCGAGCATCAACACGATACCCGCGAGCAAACCGCCCACCGCCGGCAACGCCAACACCGCCCACCACGGCAACTGCTTCATCGATTCGACGACACCCGCGTTCGAACGCGTTAACAATTGGTGCGCACCTTCAGCCAAACCTTGAAATACAAGCGAACTCAACGCGCCCAAAAACCCCGCAAAGCCGGCCCATAACAACGTGATTTGCCACTCGGTAGGCTGCAGTTTTTCCTGCACCCACACGCGCCAACGCAATAACCGCAGCATCCGCTCCAATAGAAGCTTCGCCGGATCCGTGACCACTTTCATCGCTGCTGCGCCCGGGCCAATACCGCCCGGAACTCCGCCTCCGTCGGCGCGCCGAGCAACGCCGCTCGCGTGGCTCCATTTTTCAATAGGCGCGACAAAGCCGCCACCGTTTGCAAGTATTCACTCACCGCCGCCTTGGGCGTCCCGATCAAAAACACCAATCGCACACGCGGATGCTCGGCATCGAAGGCCACCGGTGCAGCCGTGCGGGCCACCGCGAGCACGATCCGGCCAACTGCCGTAGTCCGCGCGTGCGGCAAGGCCACATCATCGGCGATACAGACGGAGGAAAGAGCAGCGCGCTCGAGCAAATCTTTCATGAATTGCTCCGCATCACGCACCTCGGGCGTCGCCGCCCGCAGGCGCTGGTGCAGCGCCCGAATCGCTTCTTCGCCCGTGTTCACCCGCAGATCGGTTACAACGGCATCCGGCGAGGCGATGAGTTCAATCGGAGAGTTCAAGTGAGGAGAGCGTGTGGATGTCGCCCGCTGAAACAAGCGTGCGTTAAGGATTCTTTAGCAGGAAATTTTTAAGCCGCGAGCAAACCAGCAATGGATTTAATCCAGCGTGTAGGGCTGATCCGGCTCGGGTTCGGCGTGAGCCGTCAAAGCGACCAAACTCTTCAACGAGCTGAAATGTTGGCTCAGGTCGAAATCTCCACCCAGTCCGCCGATGAGTTTATCGAACAAATCGCGCTTTGAGGCCTTCAAAGCTTGGATGCGTTCCTCGATCGTACCCGCGGTGACCATGCGGTAGACGAAGACCGTATTGGTCTGCCCGATACGGTGCACGCGATCGACCGCCTGCGCCTCGACGGCGGGATTCCACCACGGATCGAGCAAGAAAACGTAGTCCGCCGCGTGCAAAGTGATGCCCGTGCCCGCCGCCTTGAGCGAGACCAACATCGCCGCCGCACCCTGCGCACCTTGAAATTGTTGCACGGGCTTCAGGCGGTCGAGCGTCATGCCCGTCAACTCGTAGCGTGGTAAATCGGGAAACTGCGCCGCCAGCGCCACACGCACGCGATCAAGCAACATGACAAATTGCGAGAAGATCACCACCTTGTGCCCGCTGCCCACGATTTCGGCCAATTTTTCCAACAATAAATTAATTTTACCCGAGTCGGTCAACGGCGCCTCCATCCAAGGCAACATATCCGGATCGCAGCAGGTCTGCCGCAGGCGCGTCAGCAAGGCGAGGAAGCCAAACGATTTTTCCCGCATCGCCGATCCGACATCGTCGCCCAAGCGGTCGAGCCCCTCCGAGCAGATCCGCGCGTATTCGGTCCGCTGCACCGCGGTGAGCGGGCAGATAAGATCCATTTCAACTTTTTGGGGGAGCTCCTTGGCGACTTCGTTTTTCGTGCGCCGCAGGATAAACGGCGCCAGTTGCGCGCGTAATCGACCGAGCGTGCCCTCGCGATCCGCCACCAACGAGGATTCAAACGCCGCGCGCGAGCCGAGTAAGCCCGGAAGCAAAAAGCGAAAAATGCTCCATAAATCGAGCTGACGATTTTCCAGGGGCGTTCCGGTCAACACGATCCGATGAAGCGAGCGCACCGCAAAACACGTCTGCGTGATCTTCGCATCGGGGTTTTTAATAAACTGACCCTCATCCAAGACCGTGTAGCCAAACTCCAGCGCCGGCAGCAACGCGCGATGCTTCCGCAATTGCGTGTAACTCGCGATCCACACCGCCGCGGCGGGTTGATTGGTGAAATCGTGTCCGCTTTTGAGCACATCGACCGTCAATGCCGGGAAAAATTTCGCGATTTCCTCGCGCCACACCGGCACCACGCTCGCTGGGCACACAATTAGACTCGCGCGATCCGGCACGCGCCGCGTCGCGAGCAACGCGAGCACCTGAAGCGTCTTGCCCAAACCCATCTCGTCGGCAAGCAAACCGTGGCAACCGACTTCACACAAATGGTACATCCACTCTACGCCGCGCCGTTGATAAGGCCGCAACAGCTCGGGTAACTCAGGCGTCGTTTCGGGCGGTGCCAAAACCCGGTGCCGCCACGCCTCCATCTCAGGCGAAAGACTGAGTTTCAGTTTGGCGTCGTTAAACAACGAAAACACTAAATATGGGGAGATACCGCCGCCTTCGGCCGCTGGCTGCGTGCCTTGCGTCTCGGTGATATTTTTCTGCCAGTTTTGATAAGATTCCCAGCGATCAGCCGGCAGAGAGACGATGCCCAGACTTGGGATAATGACAGGCTGACCCCCGCGCTTGAGCAGAGAATTCACTTCGCTGTCGGTCAGCATCCGCTCGCCCGCGCGAAAGATCCAACGCAGGTTAAGCACCGCGTGTTCGCCGGCGCCCGAGGGGCCAGTGGCGCGTTCCGCCACGGCCTCGATTTCGATCGCACGCGTGCCCTTGATCAGGTTGGCCGCCTTGTCATCCAGCTCGATCGCAAACATTCGCCGCCACGGCGCGAGCGTGGTCTTGAGGAAATTGGGGATCTCCACCAACGACTCCAACAGATACGCGCCGGTATCGTGTTGATAATGAAAGTGGGCTTTGCGCGCATACGCCGCCAGACCGATGAGCTTGGCGCGTTCACCCGAAGAGACATGGCTCGAACCACTCGCGTGCGCATCCGGCCCGAGTGCGGGGTGACGCGTTTTTTTATCCGCTTCGACCCAAAACGCCTGAAATTGCAGACCCGCGGTGCGTGTTTTAAAGACGAGCAACAACGGCCGCGAAGGGCTGTTCAAACGCGCCGCCGGAACCACGTGGGGACGCGCCGGCGGGTGGCCATTGCCGGGGGCAAAAGCATGCGTCGGCGAAGGCGACGCAACGTGGTGTGAACCGGGCCGCACAAAGCCCGTCGTAGCGACGGGCGCGGCGCCACCGGTAAAGGCCCCGCGCGGCGCCTCGCCCAACGGGGCTCTTGGTAAATCCTCGGGCAACGGCGAAATCTCGTCGGCGACAAGTTCCTCGATCTCATGCAAACCAGCCACCGCCAAGGCATGGGCGACTTCCAAGTCCGTCGTCGAAGAACGCACGGAGAAATTATCCGCGCCCCACTCGATCACCGCGTATTCATCTTTTTTATCAATGCGGCGATGCACGATCGCGTCACGATCGGTCAACTCTAGCTCGCGCACTTGTCCGTCCCGATAGATTTGTCGACCGAGCTCCAGCTGGGTGGAGCTGAATCGCTCGGACCAGTCGTTTTCGAGTTTTCCAAACCAAAACTCGAGGGAGTGCGGTGTGTAGACGCGCTTCGGGCCGTGAGACTGCATTCGCGTGAAAGTATCGAAACTAGAATCTACCCCACGCTCTGCAACCACGAATTACGATCAAAGTGCGCGCCGCGACTTTCGCCAAATCGTAACGCAACCGCCACGATTTCGCCATGCAGACCGATTAAATGTACCGGTAGCACGACACTCGCCCGCGCAACGCATATTAAAATTTTACGTGAAACTCGCCCTCGTCACCGAAACGTTTCCTCCGGAGGTCAACGGCGTCGCGATGACCTTTGGAGTGATCGCGCGTGAGCTTTCCGCGCGCGGGCATGAGCTCACGATTTATCGGCCCCGCCGTGACGATCTTCCTAAGCCGGAGAGCGATGTTTCCTACCGCGTGATGAGTTTACCCGGCTTGCCGATTCCCGGTTACCCGCTGCTGCGACTCGGTCTACCGGCGGGTCGCACGCTTAAAAAACTTTGGCGCGAAGACCCGCCCGATCTGGTGCACGTCGCCACGGAAGGACCGCTCGGCGCTACGGCTGTCACCGCCGCACGCGAACTAGGCCTGCCCGTGAGCTCGAGTTTTCACACCAATTTCCACACGTACACACGCTCCTACGGCTACGGCGCGTTTCACCGTCTCACGCTGGCCTGGCTGCGTTACGTGCACAACCGCACGCAACGCACCTTCGCCCCCACTCCCGAGCTGTGCGCCGAACTTGCCACGTATGGCTTTCGCGATCTTGCCGTTCTCTCACGCGGGGTCGACACCCGCCAATTCGATCCCTCGCGCCGCTCGCGCGAACTTCGCACTAGCTGGGGCGCCGAGGACGAGACGCCGGTGGTGCTCCACGTCGGCCGCATGGCTGCCGAGAAAAACTACGAACTCGTTTTCCGCGCGTTTGACGCCATGCGCGCCGCGAATCCTCGCTGTCGTTTCGTCCTAGCCGGCGACGGTCCGCTCAAAGCAAGGCTTATGCGCGAACACCCCGAGTGCAGGTTTGCGGGCTTTTTCTCGCGCGAGGAAATCGGTCGTTATTACGCCTCCGCCGATATCTACATTCACGCCAGTCTCACCGAGACTTTTGGTAATGTCCTGACCGAGGCCATGGCCAGCGGACTCGCTGTCGCCGGCTTCAACTACGCAGCGGCTTTAAAATTTATCCGACATGGCGAAAACGGACTCAGCGTTCCCTGCGATCAACCCGCCGCCCTCATCGCGGCCGCCGTCCAACTCGCTTGCGAGCCCGAGCTGCGTCAGCAACTGCGTCTGGCCGCGCGCGCGAGCGTCGAGACGCAATCGTGGTCATCGGTCATCGCCGGCTTCGAAGCTGATCTCGCCGCCGTGATCGCCGAATCTCGCGACACGACGCCACACTCCAATTTTAGCCAATAACCCTTCATGCCCGCTCGGATTCTAATTTTAACCGCCGGCTACGGCGAAGGTCACAACGCCGCCGCTCGCGCGCTCGCCGCCGCTTGCGACACGAATTACGGGCCTGGCACCGCGCGGGTGGTCGATCTATTCGCCATGTCGCGCCCGCGGTTCAATCAAATCAGTCGCCGCGCCTACATCGCGACCATCAACGGCGCCCCGCGACTCTGGAGCAGCCTCTACGCTTGGATCGATCGCTCCAACCTCGTGCCCCGCTGTTTTTGGCTCCTCGGCCGCGAACGTCGCCTGCTCGCGCGCATTCTCGCTGAGGAAAAACCCGACGTCATTTGCAGCACGTATCCCGTTTACGCGTTCCTCATCGCGCGTCTGCAAAACGAGGGCCAAAGCCTCCCGCCACATTTCAACGTCGTCACGGATTCGATCAGCATCAACTCGCTTTGGTGGCGTGCCGGCGCCGCTGGTTGGTTTGTGCCCAATCCCGATTCTGCTGCCGTCATGCGGGCGGCGGGAATTGATCCCGAAGATCTGCACGTCACAGGCTTCCCGGTTCCGGCATTTTTTAGCGATTACGCCAGCCGGCTTGCGCCTCCCGACCTTACGAGTGCTAGCTCCGCCCCACGGATTCTTTACATCATTAACTCTGGCACGAATCACGCCGCCGAGACCGCTCGCCTGCTACTCGCCGAAACGGCTTGGGAAATCACCATCGCCGTGGGCCGCGACGCCGCGCTCCAAACCGAGCTTACCCGACTTGCCGCCGGCCGCGCCCTGCCCGCTTATATCCTCGGTTGGACCGACCAGATTCCGCACCTGCTCATGACGCATCATGTCGTGATCAGCAAAGCCGGCGGCGCGACCACCCAAGAGGCCATCGCCGCGCGTTGCCCGATGATTGTAAACCAAATCGTCCCCGGCCAAGAAGAGGGCAACTACGAGCTCCTACGCCGCACCGGCGCCGGCGCCTTGGCGACGACCCCCACCGCAGTGATTCAAAGCCTACGCCAGGCCTTCGCCGACCGCGGCGCCGTCTGGCTGAAATGGCGCAACGCCCTCGCCCCCATCGTGCGCAACGACGCAGCTAACGCGATTGCCCGACACCTTATGGCCGCCAGCGCCTCCCGCGAAAAAACCGCCGCCCCGACGGTTGCCCCGTTGCTATGAAAATTCGTTTCATACTCAACCCCGTCTCGGGCCGGCATGCGCGCAGCGCTCGGCTGTTGCCGCTATTACGCGACTTCATTCGCAGCCAAGCGCTCGACGCCGAACTTCACCCAACCGAAGGCCCTGGTCACGCCACCGTCCTCGCCCGTGACGGCGTGCAAGCCGGTTGCCAACGCATCGTCGCCATCGGCGGCGACGGCACCATGAACGAGGTCGCCCAAGCGCTCATCGACACGCCGGCCGCACTCGCGCTCGTTCCCTGCGGCTCGGGCAACGGCCTGGCCCTTCACCTCGGACTTCCCCTCGCCCCGCTCGCGGCTTTGCACCTCGCCGCGCACGATACGGGCCGGATCGCCGCCATTGATACCGGCTCCGTCAACGGCCGCCCCTTTTTTAACGCCATGGGTTTCGGCCTCGATGCCGATGTGAGCGAGCGCTTCAACCGCCTCACCACGCGCGGTCTGCCCACGTACGCCCGCACCGCTTGGACCGCATTCCGCCAACGTCGCAGCGAGACCTGTCGCATTACCCTCGGCGGCCACACCGAGACCACCGATATCCTGCTCCTCGCCATCGCCAACTCCGACCAATACGGCAACCGCGCCTTCATCGCCCCCGGCGCCCGCGTCGACGATGGCCAACTCGATCTCATCGCCATCCGCCCCGTCAGTTTGCTCGGTGCCGCTGGGCTAGGCGCCCGACTTTTTCTCGGTAACCTCGATCACAGCCCGTCCGTCCGGCGCTTCCGTGGCTCCCGTTTTCTCATCGAGCGCGCGGGCCCTGGCATCGTCCACACCGACGGGGAAACGCACGCGACTGGCGCCCGCCTTGAAGTCCGCGTGCACCCTCAAAGCTTGCGGCTCCTCGTGCCGCTTACCTCGCGCGCCCAAGCCTGCGTCGAGGATCACGCTCCCTCCGGGTTCGCTCTTCAATTGCCATGAACAAGCTCCGCGTCCGTACCGTTATCCTATCCGACGTCCACCTCGGCACCAGCGAAAGTAAAGCCGCCGAAGTGAACCATTTTCTGCGCCACGTGCGCTGCGAAAAACTCATCCTCAACGGCGACATCATCGACGGTTGGCAACTCCAGCGCGGCGGGAGTTGGACCAAAGCCCACACGCGTTTCATCCGCATCGTACTGAAAAAACTCGAGAAGAAAGACACGCAAGTCGTCTACCTCCGCGGCAATCACGACGATATTCTTACGCAGTTCCTGCCGCTTGATTTCGAAAACCTCACGATTGTTGAGGAGCACATTCACGAAGGCCCGCGCGGCCGGTACCTCGTACTGCACGGCGACGTCTTTGACACGGTCACGAAAAATTTCGTCTGGCTCGCCCACCTCGGCGATTGGGGCTACCGTGCGTTGCTCAAACTCAACCGCGCGTACAACCTTTGGCGCGCGTGGCGCGGTCTCGAATATTGGTCACTCAGCAAAGCCATCAAAGCTCGGGTGAAATCAGCCGTGAACCACGTCTCCAATTTCGAGGAACACATCGCCGCGCTGGCCAAATCACGCGACTGCTTGGGCGTCATGTGCGGCCACATCCACACCGCGGCCGATAAAATGCTCGGCGATATCCATTACCTCAACAGCGGCGACTGGGTTGAGTCGCTCACCGCCATTGTCGAACACCACGACGGGCGCTTTGAATTAATTCATTACAATGACTTCTTACGCGACTTCCCGCTCCCCAGCGAAGAAACGCCGGAATCCGAACTCATCCCCGCCTGACTAGAAACAATTCGCGAAAACAACCGGCCCACATATGATTGTGGGCATGATCAACCAACTCCCACGTTGGGTTTGGACGGGAGCTTGGGCGCTGGCTTTTTTTGCGGGCATCGTAAACGTCGTGGGCCTGCTCGGTTTCGAGCATCAAGCGATCACACATCTCACGGGCACGACCTCGCTACTCGGCGCCGCACTCGGTACCTCCCGAGGCGCCCACGCACTGCACTTGTTGGCCGTGATCGTTTCCTTCGTCGCCGGCACCGCTCTCAGCGGATTTATCATTCAAGACTCGACCCTCAAACTCGGACACAGCTACGGCCTCGCCCTCGCGCTCGAATCGGCGCTCCTCGCCCTCGCGGTTCCGTTGCTCAACCACCAAAACCACCTCGGAGATTATTTCGCCTCCTGCGCTTGCGGGCTGCAAAACGCCATGGCCACCACTTACAGCGGCTCGGTCGTGCGCACCACGCACGTCTCCGGCATGTTTACGGACTTAGGTATTTTTATCGGCCACCGGCTGCGCGGACTACCCGTCAACACCCGCCGAAGCAGCCTCTGTTTGATCATCATCAGCGGATTTCTCTGCGGCGGCATCGTCGGTGCGTATTTTTTTGAAACATACGCCTACGCTACCCTTTTCATCCCGGCCACTGGCACCGGGGTCGCGGCTGTCGCTTACAGCGTTTATCAGTTGCGGCACCACCCGCGCGTCCGCGCCTAAGCGGCGGGACGACGCGCGAGCTCCGCTTGGATGATTGCGAAGGTGCGCGCCACCGCGCCGGCATTGCGCGCATGCCAAGCCGCCGCGGCCTGCGCGAGTTGCTCTCGCCGGCCTGACTCAGTCAACACGCCTAGCGCCGTCGACACCAATTGCTCCACCGAATCGACCCGCACCGCCGCCCCGGCCTCGATGAGTTCATGGGCAATCACGCGAAAGTTGCTCATCCCTGAGCCGAGCACAATCGCCCGCCCCAACGCCGCCGCCTCGAGCGGCGTCTGTCCTTCCGTGTGCGGCGGGAGGCTTTTCCCGACGAAAACCAAATCCGCCACCTGCGTGAGCCGGCGCAATTCGCCCGTCGTGTCGGCGACGCTCACATCGACCTCACCCGCGGCCTGCCCTTGCGAGCGAAAATGAAACCGCAGTCCGCTTTTCACGAGTATACGCTCGATCTCTCCGCGCCGCTCCGCGTGCCGCGGTACCAGCAACAGCGAGCCTCCGAGTCCGCCGGCCCGCATCGCCTTCAATACCTCGATCATCGCCGCTTCTTCGCCGGGCCAAGTGGAAGAGCCGAGCAAAACAAGTCCCGCGGGCAACCCCAACTCGCGCCGCAACGCGTCCCACTCTGCTGGCGCGAGGCGCGGGATAGCCACGTCAAATTTCAAGTTCCCCGTCGTCACCAAGGCTGCATCCGCCACGCCGAGATCGCGCAAGCGCGCCGCATCCTGCGACGACCCGCACAACCACCGGTCCACGCCGGCCAACATGAGCCGCGCCGCCGGCCGAAACCATTGCATACGCCGAAAACTCCGATCCGAGAGCCGCGCGTTGATCGCGATCACTGGCACCCCACGGCGTTTCGCCTGTTGGAGATGTTCCGGCCAGCGCTCGCCCTCGGTTAAAATTACCATATCCGGATCAATCCGCCGCCACGCGCGCGCCGCGATCGGCCAAGCATCCACCGGAAAATACCCGACGCCAACCACCCAAGGCCCATACCGCTCGGCGGCGATTTTGTAGCCCGTGCTCGTCGTCGTCGTGAGGTAAACCAGAACACCCGCGCGTTGCAGTTGTTCGAGCAACGGCGCGATCGCGAGCACTTCGCCCACGCTCACCGCCTGCAACCAAATCAACGGTCCGCTCCGCCCCGCCCGCCGTTGCCAGGGATGCGCGCCCAAGCGCTCGCCGAATTTTTCGCGCAAGCCACCCCGACGCCACGCCCGCCGGAAATATGCGGGCAGCGCGAGGCACAACGCCAAGGGAAAAAGGATTCGATAAAGCCAGAGCACCGCCAAGCACTCAGCCAAACCCACCGCCCCGCGCAAGCGCAGGTTCGATCCGGCGGCTTTTTTTACTCAGCCTAGTAAGTCTCCGTGGTTCTCGTTATCCCGCACTATCTCACTATCTCACAGCACGCGTCCTTCAGTTTGTAATTTTACCCTTTCTTCTCTGTCGCAAAATTGCAGCGTCAACCCATGCGCCTTTTCCCCTCGTCGCCCTTTAGCGTAGTCCACTTTCCCCGCCTCGCCGCCTGCGCTTTAGTTCTGAGCGCCGGGATTTTTTCGCCGCAACTCCGATCCGCACCTGAAACGCAGACTGCATCCACGCTTTCCGTCGCCGCCTTTGCTCACGTCGGCAGCGACCTCAGCCCCGATCCGGCGATTCGCTTCGGCACGTTGCCCAACGGTGTGCGCTACGCGCTGCTCCACAACAACGAGCCCAAAAATCGCGCCTCTCTTCGTCTCCACATCGGAGCCGGCTCGTTTAACGAAACCGAAGCCCAGCGCGGCGTCGCCCACTTTCTCGAACACATGGCTTTCAACGGCAGCGAACACTACGCCGCGGGCACGCTCGTCGAATTTTTCCAACGCATGGGCATGAGCTTCGGCGGCGACACCAACGCTTTCACCTCGTTCGACCAGACCGTTTACATGCTTGAGCTGCCCAAGACCGACGCACCCACGCTCGCCGAGGGCTTGCGCGTGTTTGCCGATTACGCCGGCGGCTTACTCCTCAATCCGACGGAAATCGACAAAGAGCGCGGCATCATTCTGAGCGAAAAACGCACGCGCGATTCTGTCGGCTTTCGCACGCTCGTGGCGCAGTTCGAGTACGTCCTCGCCGACACTTTGCTGCCCAAACGTCTGCCCATCGGCTTGGTGCCCGTCATCGAAAAAGCCCCGCGCGAAGCCTTCGTTGATTTTTACAACACGTGGTATCGCCCCGAACTCACGACAATCGTAGCCGTCGGCGATTTCGACGTCGCCGCCCTTGAGCAAAACATCACCGCCACCTTCGCAAACCTCAAGGCCCGCGCTCCGGCTCGTCCCGCCCCGGACCGCGGTCGCGTCGCTCCGTTCAAGGGCATCCGTGCTTTCTACCACAGCGAACCTGAAGCTCCCGCTACAGAAGTTTCGATCTCCGCCCTCACCCCTTGCGGTTTTGAAGCCGACACCGCCGCCAAGCGTCTCGCGGATCTCCCTCGCAGCCTCGCCACGGCCATCATTAACCGCCGTCTCGCGATCCTCGCCAAAAAAGAAAACGCCCCGTTCAGCGCCGGCCGCACCAACGTAAACGAGAGTTACGATTTATTCCGCGAGGCCTCGATCGACCTCACCTGCAAAGCCGATCAATGGTCTGCTGCCCTCGGCGTCGCCGATCAAGAACTCCGCCGCGCCCTCGCCCATGGTTTCTCCGCCGCTGAGCTGCGCGAGATCACCGCCAACTTCGTCAACTCCCTCGAGCAAGCGGTAAAAACCGCGCCCACCCGTCGCTCCGGCCAACTCGCCTCCAGCCTCGTCTCCAGCCTCAACGACCGCGAAGTCTTCACCCACCCCGCCGCCGATCTCGCGCTCTACAAACCCGCCCTCGAAAAAATCACCCCCACCGACTGTCTCGCGGGCCTTCGTGCGGCGTGGCCCGATACCGGTCGCTACGTCTCCGTCACCGGCAACGCCCATATCCCCGCCGCCGAAGCCACCGCCCAACTGAGCGCCGCTTACGCCCAATCCGCCGCCATCGCAGTCGCCGCTCCCGCCGTCGAAACCGATACGGCGTGGGCCTACACCGATTTCGGCGCGCCAGGCACGGTCGCCTCCCGCCAAACCGTAGCCGACCTCGGCATCACCTTGGTCACGTTCGCCAACGGCGTTCGCCTCAACCTCAAGCCCACCGACTTCGAAGCCAGCCGCATCCGTGTCAATGTTCGCATCGGCGACGGCCAATTGACCGAGCCCAAAACCCAACCCGGCCTCACCGCTTACGCCGGCAGCACTTTTAACGCCGGTGGCCTCGGTAAACACAGCAGCGACGAACTCCGCCGCATCCTCGCCGGCAAAACCGTCGGCGCCGGTTTCGGCATCGCCGGTGACGCCTTTATTTTAAGCGGCGCCACCAACCGTGAGGACCTACTGCTCGAGCTCCAACTCATCGCCGCGCACATCACCGATCCCGGCTACCGCGCAGAATCGGCGCGCCAAGCGGCCAAGCGCATGGAGCAAATGTATCTGCAGCTCGCCCATACTCCCTCCGGCCCGATCAATCTCGAAGTCTTAAGCCTCCTGGCTAGCGGCGACTCTCGCTTCGGCACCCCTGCACAGGAAGTCATGAACCAACGCACCCTCGCCGAGGTCCGCGCTTGGCTCACCCCGCAATTCGCCACCGGCCCCATTGAAATTGCCGTCGTCGGCGACTTCGACCTCGAAGCCACCATCGCCGTCGTCGGCAAAACCCTCGGCGCCTTGCCCGCGCGCGCCCCGCGATCCGCTCACGCCGAGCTGCGCAACGTCTCCTTCCCCACTGAATCTTTCACGAAAAACTACACCGTCGAAACCGAAATCCCCAAAGGCCTCGTCGCACTCTTCTGGCCCTCGACCGACGCCCTCGAGGTGAAACGCACCCGGCGCCTCTCCATGTTGGCCAACGTGCTCAGCGACCGCCTCCGCGTCAAAGTCCGCGAAGAACTCGGTGGCGCCTACAGCCCCTCCGCCGGAAGCTCGCCGAGCGAAAATTATCCCGGCTACGGTTTCTTCGCCGCGCAAGTCACCGTCGAACCCGCCAAGGCCAAGGAAATTTCCGACGTCGTCATCGCCCTCGCCGCCGATCTCGCCACCAACGGCGTAACCGCCGAGGAACTCGAACGCGCCAAACAACCCGTTCTCACCTCGACCCGCGAAAGCCTGCGCAATAATAATTATTGGCTCAGCTCCGTCCTAAGTCGCGCGCAGGAAAAACCCGAAGTCCTCGAATGGTCCCGCACGCGCCTCGCCGACATCGAAGGCATGAAAGCCGAAGAGCTGACCGCCTTGGCCAAACTCTATTTCCCGGCGGCCAAAGCCTTCCGCGTCACCGTCCTTCCCGTCGCCAAAGCCGCCGCCGCGAAGTAACGTGCGGCCCGTGCCCGACGCGAGGACGTCGCGAAAGCTTACACTTTCGTCTTTCCCTCGGCGCGCCCGCTGCTTTCCTCGAAGCTCGATCCCTTTTATTTTTCCATGAACACCACCATCAGCGCTATCACCGCCCGCGAAATCATCGACTCCCGTGGCAATCCCACGGTCGAAGTTGACGTCAAACTTGCCTCCGGGCACTTCGGCCGCGCCGCCGTACCATCCGGCGCCTCCACCGGCGAACACGAAGCCATCGAACTACGCGACGGCGACAAAAAACGCTACGGCGGCAAAGGCGTTCAAAAGGCCGTCGGCAACGTGAAAGGCAAAATCGCCCCCGCCCTCATCGGCTTCGACGCCTTCGACCAGACCGGCGTTGACCGCGCCATGATCAAGCTCGATGGCACCGCCACCAAAGCCAAACTCGGCGCCAACGCCATCCTCGGCGTCTCCCTCGCCACCGCCAAGGCCGCTGCCAGCGCCGCCGGCGTCCCGCTTTATAAGTACATCGGCGGGCCGAACGCTAAGGTCCTCCCGGTGCCCTTGATGAACATCATGAACGGCGGCGCGCACTCCGACGCCCCGATCGATTTCCAAGAGTTCATGATCGTCCCGAAGAACTTCAATTCGTTCTCCGAAGCCCTCCGCGCCGGCGCCGAGGTGTTCCACTCCCTCAAAAAGGTTCTGAAATCTAAGGGCCTCCAAACCGCCGTCGGTGACGAAGGCGGCTTCGCCCCCAACCTCGCCTCCACCACCGACGCCCTCGACGCCATCGCCGAAGCCGTCAAAGGCGCCGGCTACAAACTCGGTAAAGACATCTTCCTCGCCCTCGACGTCGCCTCCTCCGAGTTCTACGTCAAAGAAAAGAAGACCTACGTCTTCAAAAAATCCGACGGCCGCTCCTTCACCGGTGACCAATTCGTCGCCTACTACAAAGACCTCTGCGCCAAATACCCGATCGTCTCCATCGAGGACGGCTGCGCCGAAAACGACTGGGCGACCTGGAAGAAACTCACCGACGCAATCGGCGACAAAGTCCAGCTCGTCGGCGACGATCTTTTCGTTACCAACGTCGAATTCTTGAAGAAGGGCATCGAGACCGGCACCGCCAACTCGATCCTCGTAAAGGTTAACCAAATCGGTTCCCTCACCGAGACCCTCGACTCCATCGAGCTCGCCCAAAAGAACAAATACACGACCATCATCTCGCACCGCTCCGGCGAGACCGAGGACGTCACCATCGCCGACATCGCCGTCGCGACCAATGCAGGCCAGATCAAGACCGGCTCCGCCTCCCGCACCGACCGCGTGGCGAAATACAACCAGCTCCTTCGCATCGAAGAAGAGCTCGGCGCCAGCGCGATCTACGGCGGCACGCTCTAAGTTCGAGCTTTGCCACATTCAGACCGGGCCCACGGTTATTGGGCCCGGTCTTTTTTTTGCGCGGAACCCAAGGCCCCACCGCGCGTCTCCGCTCTATCCCCTCGACGCCCGAGCCGAACCGGATAAAGCTCCCCTCAGATGAACGCGCACCTCCTTCGAATCACGCTGCTTACCGCCGCTTTGACTGGTGGCACCCGCGCCGCCGAATCCACCCCCGTCGCCCCCGCGCCCGCGCCCGAGGCCACCGCTACGAGCGCAAGCGCTCCTGCCACTACCGCGGCGCAAGCGCCCGCTCCCGCCGTGACCGAGGCCATGATCCGCGCCCGTCGCGCCGAGCATCTCAAAGCCAAAGTCGTCGCTAAACCCATCACCGAAACGGCCACGCCGCGCACCGATCTCCCCGCCGCCTTGTCCGCCAATGGTACCGCCCCTACGGCGGCCGCACCCGCCGACACAAAAGCCGAAAACCCCAACGACCTCGCAAAATCCAAAAGCGAAGCCGCCGATGTGTTGCCCAAGGTCGAAGTCCGCCGCGGCCGCGTCACCGAAATCGAACGCGAAGTCTTCGAGCAGGAGCGCGACATCGCCCGCGAAAAACAAAAGACCAAATCCACCGATCTGGACCGCGCGTTAAACGAACCCAACAAAGCGCTCAAAATTTTCGGCGGTGAATCGACCAAACAGCGCGAGACCGTCGCCAAAGAACGCGTCAGCCTGATGGAATCCGAACGCGACATCCTCGAAGCGATCGCCTACGCGAAAACGAAGGAGCAAAAAGACGAGCTCCGCAAAGAGCTCGAACAAATCCGCTCACTCCGTCGCGACTTGGAAAGCGCGCTGCGCTAAAAACGCCGGCGCGTCACTCGACGCGCACGATGTAGCCGCGCAGGTATTCGCTCTCGGGCATCGTCAGCAACACCGGATGATCCGGCGGTTGATGACAGAATTCCAGCACCTGCACGCGACGGCGCGCATCGGCGGCCGCCTCAGCGAGCACGGAGCGTAACTCCGCATCCTGCATGTGATGCGAGCACGTGTACGTCGCCAACACGCCGCCGGGGGCGAGTGCTTTCAGCGCCCGGAGGTTGAGCTCCTTGTAACCGCGCAAGGCTCCGGGCAACGCACTCTTCGATTTGGCGAAGGGCGGCGGATCGAGCACGATCACATCCCACGGCGTCTCAGTTGAGCGAGCCTCGTCGTTGAACCAGTCGAAAACATTAGCCGCGACAAACTCAGCTTTCACGCCGTTGTGTTCGGCATTGCGCCGCGCCGCGGCGATCGCCTCTTCGGAGCTATCGAGCCCGAGCACGTAAGCCGCGCCCGCGCGCGCCGCATGCAAAGCGAACGGCCCTTGATTACAGAACGCATCAAGCACGCGCTTGCCGGCGCAAAATTTCGCCACGAGCGGATGCTGCGCGCGCTGGTCGAGGTAGAAACCGGTTTTTTGACCTGATTCCAAATCGAGCCAATACTCGACGCCCTCGATGTTCACCCAACGCGGCGCCCACGGTTGACCGGAGCGCGTGTGCGTTTCCAACGGCAAACCTTCAAGGCGGCGGATGTTGGCGTCGTTACGGAAAATAATTTCTGCTGGCTTCAACAACTCTGCGAGCAGATCGCTAATCACTGGAGTCATCCGATCGAGCGCGAGCGTTTGAATCTGCACGACGAGGGCATCGCCAAATTGATCCACGACTAAACCAGGTAATTCATCCGACTCCGACCACACGAGTCGTCGGGCGGTGCCGGGGGCGCGGCGGGCGAGCGCGCGTTCGAGTGCGCCGCGAATCCAAGCCGCATCGAGTGTGATGCGATTACGGCTCAAACGGCGCCAAACGATCTGCGACTTGCTGTTATAAATACCCGTGCCGATGAAACGTCCCGTCCGGTCACGACACTCGATCGCGGTGCCGTCGTGCTCGGCGCCGATCAATCCCTCGATCTCATTCGTAAACACCCATGGGTGACCCTGCACCACGCGCGGTTTCACGTTGGCCTTGAGCTTGAGCGCAGGCACGGGGGCGACCGCGGGCGCAGGAGTGACGGGTGGAATTAAGGTCATACGCCCTCGACGCTCCAAACTTCCGCGCCGGACGCAATGGCAACCGTCGCGTTATGCTAAAACGTCAAGCCGAGGGCGCTGGCGCCGACGCGGACTCGGCCGTAGTGACGGACGCAGGTGATTCAACCGCTGCTGCAGGCGCGGTCGCGGCGGGAGCGAGAGTCGTTCTCGGCTTAGGCTCGCCCACGAGTACGCTCAGTTGCGCCTGCACTTGCACAAAAAATTCCGGCGTGAGTTCGCCCTTCGGGACCTGATAAAGCTGCTTGGTCTTCGCGTGTTCGTAGACGTTTTTTTCACCGTCGGAGCTACGACCTTTGGGTCGCAGAACTTTTTTGCGCTCCAACATGAAGGCGAGAAATTGCACCAGACGCGTGTTTTCCGCATTCACCTCAGTCGACGGATCCGCCAGCGCCAAAAAGAGCGTCTCGGCGTTGAGCTTTAAGGTGCGCTCGGTGTTTTCCCCGGCGACACGCGGCTTGTACGGATGCACCCAACTGCAGGCGACGAAGCCCGCCGGCGCAAACGCCGCCTTCTGGCTCGCCAACAGATCGTACCGTACGATCTCAAGATTCGCGTTGCGCACGAGGTAACTCGCGACGGGCTCGCCCGCGGCAAAGGTCTGCCCCGAGACAAAGCAAGCGGTGCCGAGCGGCTGCAAATTCAATTCCATAGCCTTTAGTGTTTACTCTGAGGAAGGGCGGACGCTAGCACTTTTACACCGCATGAACGGACGCCTCATCGCCATCGGCGACATCCACGGCTGCCACGAGGAATTTGCCGAACTCCTTTCGCTCCTTGAGCTCAAGCCTGACGACCGGCTCATTCTCTTGGGTGATCTCGTGAACCGTGGGCCCGACAGCCATCGCGTGATCGAACTCGCGCGCGCCCACCGTGCAATCTCGCTTCTGGGCAACCATGAGCTCCGTCTGCTTAATTACCGCCGCACCCGTGACCTCAGATACATCAAAGAGCACGATCTGGAAACCTTCGATCAACTGCGTCCAGACGATTGGACGTATCTCGAAAAAATGCTCCTCACTTACGAGGAGCCCGCTTTAAATCTCGTATTGGTGCACGGCGGATTTCTCCCCGGCCAACCCTGGCAACGCCAACCCGCCGAGGTCGTGACCCGCATCCAAGTCATTGATCGCGACGGCCAACCCCGCAAACGCGCCGATGCTCCCGACGCGCCATTTTGGGCCGACCTCTGGAACGGCCCTCCCTACGTTATCTATGGTCACACGCCGCGACCTGAAATTTATAAACTGAAATGGTCCATCGGCCTCGATACCGGCTGCGTCATGGGCGGACATTTGACGGCGTTCATTTTGCCCGAAAAGCGTTTCGTTCAGGTCAAAGCCCGCCAACGCTACTTCACATGAACCCCGCAGCGTCCGCCGACCCACTCGCCGCCACCGCGCTACTTTGCATCGACGTGCAACCGGTGTTCGTCCGCGCGATCACCGACGGCTCGCGCGTGCAACGCCGCTGTGAATTCGCCGTCGCCGCCGCGCACGGGCTCGGCCTGCGCGTTGTGTTTACCGAGCAAGTGCCCGCCAAGCTCGGCGGCACGGCGCCCGAACTACTCGCCGCCGCACCGGGCGCCGTCGCCCTCGGCAAAGACACCTTTTCTGCGCTCGCCGATGACGCCATCCGCGCCGCAGTCGCCCCCGCGGAACACCTTTTGTTGTGCGGACTGGAAACGCCGATCTGCGTCTACCAGACCGCGCTCGACGCCCTCCACGCCGGCATGCCTGTGACGATTCTCAGCGATGCCGTCGGCGCCCGCCGACCCGACGACGCGGCCGCTTGTCTCGCCGCGCTCCGCCACGCCGGCGCCCACGTTTTGCCCAGCGAGAGCGTGTTTTACGCGCTCCTCCGCGACGTGCGGCACCCTTTTTTCAAAACTTACACTCAACTCGTAAAATCTCATGGCTGACGACGCCCTTCCATTCTCCTCGGTTCGCGGACTCAAACAAATGGACGCCGGCGGCCGCGGCGCATTTGCGGCGATGCTAGTGGTAAAAAAACTCGCGACCAAGACCGCCTCCAACGGCAACGCGTTTCTTAGCGTCGATCTCGGCGACCGTTCGGGCACGTTTAGCTGCACGATTTTTGGCGACAACCCTGGCTTCGATGCTTTGCGCGCCAGCGGCGAAGGCTCCGTCATACGCGTCGAGGGGAAAATCGATTACTATCAAGGCCGGCTTTCGCCGAAACTAGCGCGTATATCGGTCGTGCCCGAGAGCGAACTCACCGATCCAGCGATGTTAGAAAATCTCGTCGAGGTGGCGCCAGAAGACGGCGCCGTCCTTTGGACAGAGTTCCAAGGTTTCATCGCCAGCATCAGCCATCCGGAATTACGTGCGACGGTGCAGGCGGTCTTCGATGAAATCGGCGATCAATTTCGTTGGTCGCCGGCCGCCGTCTCGATGCACCACGCTTACCGCCACGGCTTGCTCGAACACACCACGCACATGGCGCGGGCCTGCCGCGCGTTGCTGCCGATCTATCCCGAAATCGACGCCGATCTGGCGATGGCGGGCATTCTCCTCCACGACACCGGCAAAACCATCGAATACGAAGGCACGCTCGCGACAAAGCGCAGTCGGCGCGGCATTCTCCAAGGCCACGTCGTCCTCGGCTACCAACTCGTCCGCAAGGCCGGCCTCAAATCCAAACTCGATCCCGAGCGCCTTGAGCGCCTCGAACACATTGTGCTCAGTCACCAAGGCGAACCTGAGTGGGGCGCGGCCGTGTATGCGGCGGCGCCGGAAGCGGTCTTTGTTTCCATGATCGACAACCTCGACGCCAAAATGGGCATGGTCCAGCGCGCCTTGCGTCAGGCCAATGCCGACGACGAATTTTCCGAACGCCTGCCCGGCTTGAGTTCGCAATTATTGACCAAGCCCGTCTCGCCGTAGCGCGAGCTCGTTATTGCAGGTTCTGAATGATGCTCACGAGCGGCAGGAACAGCGCGATGACGATCGTGCCCACCATGACCGCCATGAAAACAATCATGATCGGTTCGATGACGGAGGTGATGCCGGCGACGGCGTTGTCGACTTCTTCGTCGTAGCTGTCGGCGATGCGCGTGAGCATCTCGGGAAGCGCGCCCGTTTCCTCGCCGACCTCGATCATGCTGGTAACCATGCCGGGGAAAATCGCGGTGCCTTCGAGCGGTTTGGCTACGTTTTCGCCTTCTTTGACGCGATCGTGCACACTGTTTAGCGCGTCGGCCACGTGCACGTTTCCACTCGTATCGCGCGTGATCACGATCGCTTGCAACATCGGCACGCCGCTGGCGAGGAGCGTACCAAAGGTACGCGTGAAGCGCGCAATCGTCGCCTTGAGCACGAGATCACCGAACACTGGCAAATGAATCAGCAGCCAATCGATCGTGCGGGCGCCCACGCGCGTGCGCTTGAACAAACGAAATCCAAAATAAAGTCCGATCAAAACTAAGCCCGTCAGCAGGAAATGATCGCGCATGAAATAACTCACGGTGAGCAGCAGCTGCGTGAGCAGCGGCAAGGGCTGACCTTTTAACATGCCGGTGAAAATTTCTTGAAACTTCGGCACTACGAACACCATCAAGACGGACACGATCGTAAATGCTACGCTCGAGATGATGACGGGGTAAATCATCGCGGATTTCACTTTGCCCTTAATCCGTTCGGACTTCTCGTTGAAGACCGATAAACGCTCCAAAACCGTGCTCAACACGCCGCCCGCCTCACCGGCGCGCACCATGTTGACATAGAGCCGGTCGAAAATTTTTGGGTGCGCGGCGAGCCCTTCGGAGAAATTACCACCCGAGCGGATCGTGTCCGCGATCTCCTCGAGTACGATTTTGAAACCGGCCCGTTTCTCCTGCCTGGAGAGGACTTCTAGGCTGCGCAAGATGGGCATGCCCGCTTTCACGAGGGTCGCCAGTTGGCGCGTGAAAACGGTGAGGCCCTTACTATTGAGCACGGTACCAAAAACGCGACGGCGCGGTTTCTTGGTGACGGCGGCGCGCAGCGCGATGCCTGGCGTGGGAGATTTTGCGGCGGGCGCACCGGGCAAAGGAGCCGCGGCACGGGGGGCGAGTTTGGGGGCGGTGCTCACGTGTATTTGACGACTTCCTCGATGCTGGTGTGTCCGTCGAAAATAGCGCGCAAGCCGTCGTCACGCAGCGTACGCATACCCTCGGCGATGGCTTGTTGGCGGATCTGCAAAGTCGGCGCGCGTTGCACGACCAGATCGCGTACGGCTTCGCTCATGCGCAACCATTCGTAGATGCCAAGACGTCCCTTGTAGCCAGTTTGGTTACACACGCCGCAGCCATGGCCGGAGAAAAATTGCCGGTCACCGACACTGGCGCGACTGATCCCCAGCGGACCGAGCAGCGAATCGGACGGCTCGTACGCGCTCTTGCAATGCGGGCAGATGCGCCGCACGAGGCGCTGCGCGAGTACGGCCTCCAAACTCGAGGCGATGAGAAACGGCTCAACGCCCATATCGATGAGGCGCGTGACGGCGCCAGGGGCGTCATTGGTGTGAAGCGTCGATAAGACGAGGTGACCCGTGAGTGAGGCTTGGATGGAAATCTGCGCGGTCTCGAGGTCACGGATTTCGCCCACCATGATGACATCGGGGTCTTGCCGGAGAAAGGAGCGCAACGCGGAGGCGAACGTGAGTCCCACGAGCGGATTAACCGGCACCTGCATGAGGCCCTCGATCTCGTATTCGACGGGATCCTCCGCGGTGAGGATTTTCAAATCGGGCGTGTTTACGAT
Source organism: Opitutia bacterium (assembly GCA_947449835.1). GTDB lineage: Bacteria > Verrucomicrobiota > Verrucomicrobiia > Opitutales > Opitutaceae > Tous-C4FEB. Next base: position 11,663 of record CANFSZ010000022.1, on the reverse strand, counting down.
GCGCAGGCCGCTGTAAAGTGTGGTGGTTTTGCCCGAGCCGGTGGGACCAGTAACAATGAAAATGCCGTTAGGGCGACGGATGATTTCGTTGATGCCGTTAAAGACGTCGGGCGGCATCCCCAGTTGAGTGATGTCGAGCTGCACGGCGGATTGGTCGAGCACGCGCAGCACGATACTTTCACCAAACTGGGTGGGCAGCGTAGAAACGCGCAGATCAACTTGGCGGCCGCCGAGGGTGATTTTAATGCGGCCGTCCTGCGGGATGCGGCGCTCGGCGATGTTGAGATTGGCGAGGACTTTGAGGCGCGAGGTAATCGGAAGCGCGAGTTGCTTGGGCGGCGGCGCCATTTCGTAGAGTGCGCCGTCGATGCGGTAACGAATTTTGAACTCGTGCTCGAAGGGTTCGAAATGGATGTCGGAGGCCTTGTCGCGAATGGCCTGGCCGATGACGAGATTTACAAAGCGGATGATGGGCGTTTGCTCCGCCATCGTCTCGATGTCGTGGTCCGAGAGCTTGCTCTCGTCTTGGTTGAAATCGCCGGCGCTGATTTCCTGCAAGAGTTCGTCCAAGCTAGCTTCGTCCTCGCCAAAATGTTGGCGAATCTGGACGTCAATTTTATCGGGGTCCGAGAGTATGAGTCGAACGCTGCGCCCGAGCGCAAACGTGAGATCATCGACGATGTGCGTGTTAAACGGATCAGCCGCGAGTAAATCGATGCTCACGGCATCAACGCGCAGCGGCATGACGGCGTAATCGCGGGCCAGTTTGCCCGTGAGCGCCGCGATGGCATCGCCCGGAAACTGAGCCGGCATATCGGGCAAATAATCGCAACCAATATGAGCAGCAATCCGCTCTAAAAGTGCGTTTTTTTCAATGAGCCCGAGGTCGACCACGACATCGGCGAGGGATTTACCGGTGGCTTTGTGTTCCTCGTTGAGTTCATCGAGTTGGGCGGACTCGACGAGTCGTTGCTCGCGGAGAAACTCGTAAATGGCGGGGCTGTGGCTGACGAACATGCGATGGGGTGGCGCGTTAAAAGATTAGGACGACGATCAGAAGTTACGCAGTTTGGCGCCGCTTTGGAGCAATTTCTCACGCATAGAAATTGGGTCGTGGCATTTTTCCAGAGCTTCATCGGGCGAGATGAGTTCACGATTGGCGAGACTCATGAGGTGCGAATCGAGCGTGATCATGCCGAGACTAGCGCCGGTCTGAATATCGGAATTAATCCGGAACGATTTGTTATCGCGGATGAGCGAGGCGATCGAGGTCGTGTTGACCATAATTTCATAAGCGGCGATGCGGCCGCCACCGATTTTTTTGCAGAGAACTTGGGAAATGACGGCGACCAAAGAAGAGGCCAGTTGCGTGCGGACCATTTCTTTAGTGTTAGCTGGAAACGCATCGACGATGCGGTCAACCGTCTTGGCCGCGCTGTTGGTGTGAAGGGTGCCAAAAACCAAATGCCCCGTTTCAGCGGCGCTGATGGCGGCTTCCATGGTCTCAAGGTCGCGCATTTCACCGAGGAGGATAATATCAGGATCTTGCCGCAGCGCGCTGCGTAGCGCTTCCGAGAAACTTGGCACGTCGACGTGGACCTCGCGCTGGGTGACGATACAGCGTTTGTGGTCGTGGAAATACTCGATCGGATCCTCGATGGTGATGATGTGACCGTCGCGAACTTCATTCATGTAGTTCACCATCGATGAGAGCGTGGTCGTCTTGCCCGAACCCGTGGGACCGGCGACTAAAATCAGCCCACGCGGGCGGTGGAGCAGTTCCCGGATTTTATCGGGCAGACCAATGTCGCGCAGACTATAAATTTTTGACGGGATCTGCCGGAGCACGAGCCCGAAGTGCCCCTTGGCCCGAAGGACCGAAACACGAAGGCGGGCTTTATCGCTGAAACTAAAACCAAAATCCGCCCCGCCATTAGCCTTAAAATTCGTCTGATGCACGTCTGGGGTGATCGACTTCATTAACGCTTCGGTGTCGGCGGGCGTCAGGGGCGGGCCATCAATCGGCATCATGCTACCACTTACTCTGAGCGTGGGCGGCTGACCGACCTGAAGGTGCAGGTCGGAAGCGTTTTGCTCGACGGTCAATTCGAGCAGCTCATGCATTTCATAGCTCATCGTAAAGGCGGGTTAAAACGTCGGTTCGCTTAACTGGAGTCGCCGACGGTAATAGTGACGATTTCGTCGATGGTGGTCATCCCGGAGGTGACTTTCCTCAATCCATCTTCACGCATCGTGCGCATACCAAAGCTACGAGCTTTATCCCGGAGTCGCGCGGAGCCGGAGTTCTCATAAATAAGGCGCTGAATCTCTTCGTTGACGAGGAAGAGCTCAACGATGCTCAGACGACCGCGGAAGCCCGTGCCGTTACAGGTCGCGCAACCGGCGCCACGGGCGAAAGTGGCGGCCGCAGCTTGCGCGGCGTTGATCCCGAGGGAGCGAAGTTCGCTGCTCGTGGGCGTATAGGGCTGGCGGCATTTGGCGCAGATTTTACGCACGAGTCGCTGCGCCAATGTCGCACGCAAAGAGGTCGAGACGAGGAAAGGTTTAACGCCGATATCGATCAGACGTGTCACGGCGCTCGGGGCATCGTTGGTGTGCAGCGTGGAAAACACCATGTGACCCGTGAGCGATGCGTTGATCGCGATTTCGGCGGTCTCGAGGTCACGAATTTCACCGATCATGACGATATTAGGCGCCTGCCGGAGCATCGCGCGGAGCGCGGAGGCAAACGTCATGCCGATATCCGCGCGGACGGGAACCTGGTTGATACCGTTTAACTGATACTCGACCGGGTCCTCGACGGTGATAATTTTGCGGTCGGGCTTATTGATGTAGTGGAGACAAGAATACAGCGTCGTGGTTTTGCCCGAGCCGGTCGGGCCGGTAACGAGCACGATGCCATCGGGCAGAGAAATGAGGCGCTCGAGTTCTTTTTGGTCGTCGCTGAAGAAGCCGAGTTCGGGCAAGCCGAGTTGCAGGCCTTCTTTGTCGAGAATACGCATGACGATACTTTCGCCATGCGCGGTGGGCAGCGACGAAACGCGCAGATCAAGCTGCCGGCCGTTCATCATAATCTGGATGCGGCCATCCTGCGGGATGCGCTTTTCCGCGATGCTGATGTTGGCCATGATCTTCAGCCGAGAAATGATCGAGAGTTGAAGACGCTTCGGGGGATTTTCTACTTCGAGCAACACACCGTCGATGCGGTAGCGCACGCGAAAGCGTTTCTCCATGGGCTCAATGTGGATGTCCGAGGCCCGCCGCTGAATCGCCTCCAGAATCATTGTGTGCACGAGCTTGATAACGGGGGCGTCGGCTTCGGCATCGCTCACGGTGCCCAAGCCGTTGGCCTCAGTCGTGGCAGCAATGGAATCACCGTTACCAGGGGCGGAGAGATTATTTAATAGCTCGTCGATGGAGCCGGCATCTTTACCGTAAAAACGATCGATCGCAGCCGTGATGTCGCGCGCCGTGGCGACATGGGGCTCGATGGTGAGTTTGAGCAGATGGCCGAGGCTGTCGATCGCCTCGGTATCGAGCGGATCAGCCACCGCGATGCGCAAAATCTTACCCTCCTGCGCAAAGGGCAGCACCTGATACCGCGCTGCCATCTCGCGCGGCACCAAACCCAACACATCACCACCGATACGCAGCGCGCCCAGATCCGGCGCGAGCGGCAAACCAAACTCCGCCGCCAAAAGCGCAGTCACACGTTGCAGGTCGAGACCCACTTCGGCGACTAAGACATCCAACAAACGCGGTGGCGGTGTGGTGAGATCCGTGTGCGCGGCGAGTGTTGCACGGGCCTGAGCAACGTGGGCGGCGTTGATCAGCCCGCGCTCGAGCACAAGCTGGATCACAAAGTCATCGGCCGAATAGTTTGCTGTTGAGGCTGGCAATTCCGAGAATGACGACGACGACATGGGAAATGTTACTGGCGACTAAGACTAAGGAGAAACTCGGCGTTAGACTTCGTTTTCTTGAGTCGGGTGATGAGCATTTCCATCGACTCGATCGGACCGAGCCCCTGCATCGCCCGGCGCAAACCGTAGATACGTTGGAGCTCCTCGGGGTGATAGATGAGTTCTTCTTTGCGCGTGCCCGAGCGATCGATGTTGATCGCGGGGAAAATGCGGCGTTCGACCAGACCGCGGTCAAGGTGCACTTCGCAATTACCCGTGCCTTTGAATTCTTCGAAGATGATTTCATCCATACGGCTGCCGGTGTCGACGAGGGCCGTGGCGATGATCGTGAGGCTGCCCGCGCCCTCGATGTTGCGCGCCGCGCCGAAGAAGCGTTTGGGTTTTTGGAGGGCGTTGGATTCGAGACCGCCGGACATCGTCTTACCGCCGCTGCCGGAGAGTGCATTATAAGCGCGAGCGAGGCGAGTGATGGAGTCGAGCAGGATGACGACGTGTTGGCCTTGCTCGACGAGGCGGCGGGCTTTTTCGCCCACCATCTCGGCGCAATGCACGTGGCTCTCGGGCGTCTCGTCGAAAGTGGATGAAACGACTTCGCCCTTGGTGTGGCGTTTGAAATCGGTGACTTCTTCGGGGCGCTCGTCGATGAGCAACAGGATCAATTTCACCTCGGGGCTATTCGCCGAGATGGAGTTGGCGATGTTCTGCATCAACACAGTTTTACCCGTGCGCGGAGGCGCGACGATGAGGCCGCGTTGGCCAAAGCCGATCGGCGTCAAAATATCGACGGCGCGCATCGAGACGTCTTTCGCGACTTCTTCGGATTCGAGCAAAATACGCTTGAGCGGATAATAAGGCGTGAGCTCTTCGAACGGCGTGACGTTGGCGATGGCCTCAGGCGCGAGGCCCATGACTTTATCGACACGCACGACAGCAGGACAACGATCGCCGGGCTGCGGCGCTTGCACGAGAACTTCGACCTGATGGCCGCGCTTGAGGCCGTAGCGATTGACGAGGCTCTCGGGCAAATACGCGTCGTCGGGATAGAGGCGGTAGTTGCCTTGGGCGTGCACGATGAACGCGCCGCGATCCGTCACGTCAATGTAGCCACGATCAAGAATCGGGCGCTTGGCGGCGGCGGCAGCTTCAAAAATCTGCGCCTGCAACGTGCGCCGGTTGGGCGCGCCTTCGATGGTGATACCCTCACGGCGCGCGAAGGCCGTGAGTTCGGCCAAGGTTAACGTGTAGAGATCATCGAGTACCAGCGGCTCGCCACCGCCGGAGGAAATTTCCGTTGCGAGTGTATCGAGGTCGGCCAGATGGGTGAAACGCGCGGGATTCGGCAGATCGCCAAAAACTTGGGGCGAGGCGGGCGGAAGCGGCTGCGGCGGATGCATCGGGCCAGGCCCGCCACCACCGTGCCCCCCAAAACCACCGCCGCCATGACCGCCGGGACCGTTGGGTTGCCAAGGGCCACCGCCGTTGCGGCCGCGTTTGCGTTTATTGCGTTTCCAAGCGTCGCGCCCTTGCCACTCGCCGCGGCCACCGCCACCGCCGCCGCCGCCTTGGCCACCCTGCCCGCCTTGATTCCAACCGCCACCGGATGATCCGCCGGATTGATCCGCGGATTGAGGCGCGCCCGTAGCGCCCGAGGAACCATGACCCTCGTGGGACGATTCCTGGGGCGAGGATGAACTCGACGCATTATAATCTGAGACAGAACTCGCCGGAGCAGCATCACCGTAAGCAGCCGAGGGCGCTACCGGCGTCGGTACAAAAATCGGTGCGGGCGGCGGAGTCTCACGCGGAGCGGGTGCGCTTTCGGTAAACGACAACTCAGCGTCGGCGGTTTTCGCTTTGGCGGTTTTTTTTGCGCGTGGAGCAGCAGCGCGCTTGGTTTTTTTGGATGCAGCAGCTGCAGATTGGGAGGAGGACGAGGAGTCGTCGTCGTTCTTAGGAGGAAAAGACATGTGAAATTAAAAAGGCAGGGAGCCGCGCGGGGCTGTGGAGTAAAAGTGTGGGCTTTAGCGTCGGCCGGGGAGCGAAGCTACAAACGTGTCGATCTGGACTTGGAGAAAAGCGGCAGAGCCGTCGTTCCACATGACCCTATCGGCGAGTTCGATTTTCCGCGCCAATGGCAGTTGCTGGGAGATGCGTTGTCCAGCGAGTTCCCGCGAGAGGCCGCGTTGCTCCAGTCGGACAAGTTGCAGTTCAGGAGAACAGGCTACGCACACCGTGAAATCAAACCAATTTTCCAACGATTGCTCGAAGAGCAACGGCACCTCAAAGACCCAATCTGCTTCGGGTTGCGTCGCCAACAACCGCCGCCATTCCGCAAATAATAACGGATGCGTCAGCTGCTCCAACCAACGCCGCTCCGCCACCTCCGCAAAAACCCGCGCGGCCAGCATCGTGCGATCCACCCCACCGTCGGCCGTGAACACCCCTGCGCCATAGCGCCCCCGCAACTCCGCGAGAACGACCGGCGCCGTCAAAATCAACTCACGGATTTGTGCGTCCGAGTCCACCCGCCGAAAACCATGCGCCTCAAAGCCTTTAGCGACCGTGGATTTCCCACACCCCATCCCGCCCGTCACGCCTACGATCATAAGACCACCCCGCGTAAAAGTGGATTTGAGCTCGCTGCGCTTATTTGCAAATCTCTAATCATAACAATGCAGCTACGACGATTGGGTTCAGAAGAAAAATATCCACGTCAGGATTTCCGAGCCGAGCCCCGTTGACACGAAAAATCTACCGCCCGTCGCCAAATTTTACTCAGAGCCACCTCCCCGCGGGAACCTGCAACCATAACCCACTCGCGACATCACCGCGATTATCACCCATGCTCGCCACGATCACTTCCGGTTATTTGGGCGATACGAAACACAAATGCCGTTGCACGCCGTCCCAAGTCCAACGCTACAGCGCGCGCATCAGCGGCCCCTTACTCGACCGCATCGACCTCCACATCGAAGCCCCCGCGCTCGCGATCAATGACCTGCGCTCAGAAAAACCGGGCGAATCCTCCGCCGTAATCCGCCACCGCGTGCACACCGCGCTAACCATCCAACACTCGCGTTTCAGCGGCACCAAAACCACGGCCAACGCCCGCATGACGCACGCGCAGATCCATAAACATTGCGCGATCGAAAGCGCGCTCGGCGATTTACTACAACAGGCGATGGCGCAACTTTCCCTCTCGGCTCGCGCCTATGAACGCATCTTAATAGTCGCGCGCACGATCGCCGATCTCAGCGGCGCAGAACGCATTGAGGCGCCCCATCTACTCGAAGCGATTCAATACCGCAGCCTCGACCGCGCGATTTTTTATTGAGGCCGCAGCCTCAGAAAAACATCGCCTCGCTGAGCGCGTTTTCGGGCGCAAGCAGACTCACCGCCGCGTGTAGCTCGGTCCGCCCACTGCCGAAGTCCGCCGTGAACACCGCCGCGCCCGTGGCAACATCGCCCTGCCAATCGAAAGATTTCCCAGCCGCGTACTTAAATTTTACCTGCAACGTTTCAGCCGAAGTGGCCGGCGCCGACATGAGCGCGTAAGCAGCTTGATGGTCGCCGCAATGGCCCATCCGATCACGTAGCCACTGCAACAACACGCGGCCTTCGGCGCTGAGCGAGGACCCGTGCAGGACGGTGATCGCCTGCAAGCCCTCGCGCAACGTAGCCGTAGGATAACGACTGAGAAATTGTCCGAGCGATTGACGCACTGGAAGCAGACGCGCGTAAACAAGGTCGCGCAAACTTTCGCGCCTTGGCCAAGCATACGTGAGCGCATCGGACGGCGCGATCGAACTATCGATTAATACCCGCCGAGCCCGCGTGAGCAGATAACGGTAATCGGCCATGCGCGAGGTGTCCGCAAAATGATGGGCCCAATAATAAATGGGCAGATCGGTCGAGAGACAAATCGAGACTTGGTTCTCCAAAAACGCTCGGGCTGAGCGCGCGTAACTGAGGATCACAAACTCGCAACAACGCGTGTCACCCTTGGATTTACCGACATGACACTCGCCGTAAATCTTGGCGCGAATTTCCGTCACCCCTTCGTCTTCGCGTAATGGACACAAAACTACAACGCGGCAGGGATAACGATGCGAGAAACGCACGACCGTCTGAAATTGAGTGACCGCGTCATCGACTTCGGCATTGAGCCCGAGATGCAGGACAAAGTTGACCTGCGTCGCTTTGGCATCGTCCGAGGCTGGAGCCGCGCCGCCGTTGGAGGCCGTTGTCGCCCACATCTTCGCCAGCTCTTTACTGATGGAGCCGACCGGGACCTCAATGCCCGGGAGCGCATTAAAAATCGAAGGCATGAGCGTGCGCTTAGGGCTGACGCCACACGTGTTGTTTAGCAGCGAGAAGCGCATCCGCGCTGGCGGGGCCCCAAGAACCGGCGGCGTAGGCGTCCATGCCTTTGGGACCTTGAGCTTTCCAGTGTTCGAGCACGGGCGTGTAAAGTTTCCAGGAGGTTTCAGCCTCGTCGCCACGAATGAAAAGCGTGCCGTCACCAATCATCGCATCGAGCACGAGGCGCTCGTAAGCCTCCGGAGTGTTGGAACCAAAGGTGGTCGCGTAGCGGAAACTCATTTTCACCGGCTGCGTGCGCGTCTCGAGCCCGGGGATCTTGGTGTTCATGATCAGGCTGAGGCCCTCGTCGGGCTGAATCTGAAACGCGAGCGTATTGGCCGCGAGGTCGAAGCCGCCGTCTTTGGAGAACAACGTGCCGGGCGGGCGCTTGAAATTGATCGCGATCTCGGAGACGCGGCGAGCCATGCGTTTGCCGGAGCGCAGGTAAAACGGGACGCCTTGCCAGCGCCAATTATTAATCGAGAGGCGGATGCCGGCGTAGGTTTCCGTGGCCGATTCAGCCGCGATACCTTCTTCTTGGAGATAACCGCGGACAGCTTTACCGCCCATCAAGCCGGCGGCATACTGCGCGCGTGCGACGTCGCCGTCGGGCCCGAGATTGAGGGGTTGGATGGCTTTGAGGACCTTAACTTTTTCGTCGCGCACGGCTTCTGCATCCATCGATACCGGCGGCTCCATCGCAGTGAGCGCGAGCAACTGCATCGTGTGATTTTGAATCATGTCGCGCAGACAACCGCTCTGTTCGTAATAGCCGCCACGAGTGCCGACGCCGACTTCTTCGGCCACGGTGATCTGGACGCTGTCGATGAAGTTACGATTCCAGAGCGGTTCAAAAATGGCGTTGCTGAAACGCTGCACCAGCAAGTCCTGCACGGTTTCTTTACCGAGGTAATGATCGATACGGTAGACTTGATGCTCGGCCAACACCGAGCGAATCGTGACGTTGAGCTCGCGGGCGGACGCGAGGTCTTTGCCGAACGGTTTTTCGATAATGACCTTGGTGTGGTGCGGTTGACCGAGATATTTACGGGCGAGCCCGCTCGCCCCGAGATTAAGTAAGATCGAGGCGAAGACCGAGGGCGGCGTGGAGATATAAAACAACGTCTGCACTTCACGGCCGATTTTTTTCTCAATCGCCGCGATGTGGGCAGCGAGCCGGTCAAAGGCCGCCTTCTCATCATAACCACCGGCGACGTAAGAGGTGTTGGCGGCGACGCGCGACCAGACGTCGGCGTTGAGTTCTCGCCGGGAGAATTCCTTGATGGCATCCGTCGCCAGGGTGCGAAATTCTTCGTCGGGAATCGCCTTGCGGCCGTAACCGACGAGAAAGAAATCCGCCGGCAGCAAGTTGTCGTCGCCTAAATTATAAACAGCCGGGATAAGTTTGCGCGCCGTAAGATCGCCCGAGGCGCCAAAGATAACGACGACAGTAGGAGGAGCACCCCGGTGCTTACTGAGACCCTGCAGGAAAGGATGACGCGGAGAATCGGCCATAACGTTTTGGAATTTGTCGGCGCCACCGGAGTGTGAGGCAAGTGAAATGCTGTAAACGAGCACTCCGGTAGTTACCCGAAGCCCAAGCCTAAAAATATTTCAGCAATAACAGGGCGTTTCTGTTATACAGAACGCATAACTGCCCTACTCCGCGTGATATACTTTTGCCTCACCACTCGCTAACTCGGTTCAAGTGGATTACACCGCCCACGATAACGCTTAAGCTAGAAGCCTTCCCATATCAATCAGTTAAGCTCCAAGGCTAAGCGTCGTTTAGGGAGCTATAGGGCTGGCATCACGCACACAGCGAAAGCCGACGTGGTTGCTGCCCGTATCAACGGCGCCCTTACCTCGCGTTCCGACCATGTAGCGCGTGCAATATTGATCGGTGCACAGGTAAGAGCCGCCACGTTGCACACGTTTAGGCATGCCAGGTTCTTGAGGATCGTAGCTTTCCGATTCGGCCGGGCCGCGCGGGTCGCGCACGACACCGCCGCTCGCAGCGCTTTGCGCGCGCGCGTAAGCATCAGGCCGGTACCAATCTGAGCACCACTCCCAGGCATTGCCGGCCATGTCGTGCAGACCGTAAGCATTGGCTGGAAACGATGCCACGGGGGCAATACCGATGAACCCATCGTCTTCGGAATTTTTGTGCGGGAAAGCGCCTTCCCAAATATTTGCCATCCATCGACCGTTTACGGTGAGCTCATCACCCCAGGTGTAGCGCGCGCCGGTAAGGCCGCCGCGGGCGGCGAATTCCCATTCGGCTTCCGTGGGGAGGCGTTTGCCGGCCCAGGCGGCGTAAGCGGCGGCATCGACGTACGCGACGTGGAGTACGGGGTCTTGGTCATGGCCGACGATGGTGCTGTTGGGCCCGCTCGGGTGGCGCCAATCGGCGCCGGGCACGTAGCGCCACCAGCGCAAGGCGTTGTCGAGGGGAACGGCTTCACGCGGAGGCGAAAACACGACGGAGCCGGGCACCAACTGATCGGGCGTCGCGCCGGGATAATCTTCCGCGCGGGGTTTGTGCTCGGCAAAAGTGATGTAGCCCGTGGCGGCGACGAAACGCGCAAACTCGGCATTGGTCACCTCGGTGCGATCCATCCAATAGGGCGCAAGCGCGACGCGATGCACGGGGCGGGCGTCGTCCATGGGTTCGTTGCCACCGCAGAGATCGGCTCGGGGATCGGTGCAGCCCATGGAAAATTCTCCGCCGGGTATCCAGACCATGCCACTCGGGGCCGGCGCGGGCGCTGGTGTGGTCGTGGGGACGGTGGGCAGAAAACGGTCGGCCACAGCCCCAACCGGCGCGACAGCCGTGGCAGGGTTGCGCGCCAAAAATGCGGGTTGGGCGCTCGCGGTAAAGCAGGCAATAATAAGGCCGCAGCCCGCGAGCTGTCGCAGTGATTTCATGATGGCAAGAAAGCTAACCCCAGCCGAGGCGCGGGCCGAGCATTAAGGATCGACGTCGTAAACTTCGACAAGACCGATGCCGGTGTTGTTGGTGGTACCGACGCCGCTCAGTTGAGCGGTGTAGGAACCGGGGGCGAGCATGATGATAATCGCCGAGTCGGCGCTGCCGTTGGTGAGTGGGAAGGCGCCGGCCGCCGTGCTGGCTGACGCGATGTAGGCGGCGTTGTCGCCGCTGGCCCAGTTATCGTTGGTCGCGAGAGTCGCACCGGACGAATCGAGGAGTTTCAATTGGGGATCCGGGAGGACTGCGTTAGCTCCAAGCCCGAAGTTGCGCAGCGTGGGGCCGATACCGCGCACGAGGATGCGGCGCGAGACGGTGCCGTTGACGACGAAGCCGGCGATGAGGATGTTTTCACCGGTGCCGACGTT
>CANFSZ010000021.1 GCA_947449835.1 Opitutia bacterium | reverse complement strand
GCCCTGCCCGCTTACTTACTTGGCGGTGCGTTGGTGTTGGAGGAGCCAGGTGTAGAGCTCGGGGTTGTTGTAGGTCTCGGTCCAGGAGTCGTGTTTGGCTTCGGGGTAAATCGTCAACTGGAGGTCGGTCACGCCGGCTTTCTTCAGGGCGGCCACCATCGTTTCCGATTCGGAGAGCGGCACGGTGGGGTCTTGGGCGCCGTGATACACCCGGATGCCTAGGCTGAGCAGCGCGGCTTTCTGGGTGCGCGGACCGTCTTGGTGGTCGTTTTTTCAAACGTGGCGACGATCTGATGTTCGGCAGCGCCAGCAAAACCGGCGACGGTGAGAATCAGGAGGACCAACTTCAGCCGAGGTGGGGTTATTTTCATCGGAAAGCAGGGGCGCGCCCGGCGCAGCGGAGGGCGCGGTCAGGGCAACCAGGGGAATTTGCGGGCGTCGGGTTTGCGTTTCTCGCGTTGGGCGGAGTGAAATTCCTTCGCCTCGTCGCTCATATAATAGAGTAGCGTGGCGTTGCCGGCGAGTTCTTGGATGCCGGCTTGGCCGTCGAGCTCGGCGTTGAAGGCGCTCTTGAGTAAACGGATCGCGAGCGGGCTGTGGCCGAGGATTTCCTTGGCCCATTTCACCCCTTCGGATTCGAGTTGGGCGACGGGGACGACGGTGTTGACGAGGCCCATCTCGAGCGCCTGCGCGGCGTCGTATTGGCGGCAGAGGTACCAGATTTCGCGGGCTTTCTTTTGGCCGACGATGCGCGCCAGATAACTGGAACCGAAACCGCCGTCGAAGCTGCCCATGCGCGGGCCGACTTGGCCGAAGATGCCGTTGTCGGCGGCGATCGTGAGGTCGCAGACGAGGTGGAGCACATGGCCGCCGCCGATGGCATAACCGGCCACGAGGGCGATGACGACCTTGGGCATGGAGCGGATGAGTTTTTGGAGGTCGAGGACGTTGAGGCGGGGGACGCCATCGCCGCCGACGTAGCCAGCATGACCGCGCACGCTCTGGTCGCCGCCGGCGCAGAAGGCGTATTTGCCGTCGGTGTGCGGTCCGGCACCGGTGAGCAGCACGACGCCGACGGTCGGGTCTTCGCGCGCATCGATGAACGCCTCATACATTTGCATGATCGTCTCGGGGCGAAACGCGTTGCGCTTCTCCGGCCGGTTGATCGTGACCTTGGCAATGCCATCGGCCTTCTCGTAACGGATATCGGTGAACGTTTTGACCTGCTGCCAAACAAGACTCATGCGCGCAACTTAGCCGCGGACGGGCGTTTGTCGAGGTCGCGTCCACCCGGAAACGCAAAAGCAAGCAACATTCGCATCGAGCGCTAAAACAGCTTGGAGTCGCCCCGCGCGGGGAGCATCTTGGACCCCGTCAATGAGCACACCTGCGCCTGCGTCCCTCAGTAACACGGCCAAAGCCGGTCTCTCGCTCGGTGCCCTCGGGGTCGTCTTTGGCGACATCGGCACCAGCCCGCTTTACACCATGCGCGAGTGCATCGCGCACCTGCCCCCCGTCGATCAGACCGCCGGCGTGCTCGGGGTGTTGTCCCTGATCTTTTGGTCGCTCGTGCTGATCGTGAGCGTGAAGTATCTCTGGTTTGTCATGCGGGCCGACAACCACGGCGAAGGCGGTATTTTCGCCCTGTTGGCGCTGATCCACGCTGGTCGGGGCAAAACCGCCGAAGGTAACAGCGCCGCCAAGCGCGGCCTCGGTCCGGTGATGATCATGATCTTGATCGGCGCGGCTCTACTTTACGGCGACGGCATCATCACGCCGGCCATTTCGGTCTTGGGCGCGGCGGAGGGTCTTAATGCGGTGAATCCAGCTTTTGAAAAATACGTCGTGCCCATCGCCTGCGCGATCTTGGCGTTGCTCTTTTGGTTTCAGAAAAACGGCACGCAACGCATCGGGCGCATCTTTGGGCCAGTGATGTTGGTGTGGTTTGTAGCGCTGGCGGCCTTGGGCCTGTGGCACCTCATCCAATACCCCGTGGTGCTACGCGCGCTCAACCCTGTCTACGGGTTGGCGTTGCTCAATCATTCGCCCGCGCAAGTCGGGGCGTTGCTGGGGGCGATCGTGCTCGCCATCACGGGCGCCGAAGCTCTGTACGCCGACATGGGCCACTTTGGCCGCCGCTACATCGCGATCGCGTGGTACGGCGTCGCCTTCCCTGGGCTCGCGCTGAACTATTTCGGCCAAGGCGCGTTCATTCTCACCCACCCCGGCGTCACGGAAAATCCGTTTTTTGCGATGGCTCCGGCGGGCTGGGTTCGCGCCGGGCTCACGGGGCTCTCCATCGTCGCAGCGGTGATTGCCAGCCAAGCCCTGATCTCGGGGGCTTACTCGCTCACGCGTCAGGCGATCCAGCTCGGTTACTTCCCCCGCCTGAAAATCACCTACACCAACGCCGAACACTCCGGCCAGATCTACGTCCCCTTCGTCAACGCCCTGCTCGCCATCGGCGCCATCCTCACGGTGATCAACTTCGGCTCGTCCGATCGCCTCGCCTCCGCTTACGGCATCGCAGTCACCGGCACGATGGGCATCACGACCATCGCGTTTTATCTCGTGGCCAAGCGCTCGCTCAACTGGCCCAACGCCGTCGCCCTGCCCATTTGCGCGGTTTTCCTCGTGATCGATTTCGCCTTGTTTGCCTCCAACGCCCACAAGCTCGCCGACGGTGGCTGGTTCCCGCTCGCCATCGGCGCGGTGCTACTCGCCGTCATGCACACGTGGAAAATCGGCCGCGAAGAAATCTTCCGCCGCGTGTACGGCAACAACGTCACCGAAGCCGAACTCACCAGCATCGCCCGCAGTCACCACATCACCCGCGTGACCGGCGGCGCGGTGTTTATGGTCGGTTCGCCGCTCGGCACGCCGATTGCCCTGCTTCACCACGTCAAATCCAACCGCTGCCTCCACAAAACCGTCGTCTTGCTGAGTATCGCCACCGAAGACGTGCCGACGGTTGCGACGAAAGACCAACTGACCTTGCGCGATATCGGCGAAGGCGTGTGGCGCGCCGTCGGTCGCTACGGTTACATGCAATCCCCCGACGTCGCCGAGTTGATGGAAAAAATCAAAGCCGCCGGCGTCCCGATCAACCCGCAAGGCGCCACGTTCTTCTTTAACCGCGAGATGATTATCACCGGCGGCAGCGCACGCATGTGGGAATGGCAAAAAAATCTCTACGCCCTTCTCAGCCGCAACGCGCGCCCGGCCAAAGATTATTATCGGATCACGCCCTCGCAGATCATCGAGATCGGCTTGCCGCTCCAACTCTAAGGCCGGAGCGGCGGCAGCGGCTTCAAATCAAAGTTCCGCCGCCAGATCGGCAAACAACTGCTTACGAGTGGCGGCGTCCATCTTGCGGTCCGTGACGACCTCGAGCACCTGCACGCCATTGGCCGGGAGGTGTTCGAGATGTGTCCCGAGCTGTTCCCAATCACCCACCGCCACGTGTTCGATACCGTAAGCCGCGCATAATTTCGCAAAATCGACTTTCTGCGGCGTCGCGAAAAACTCCTCAAACGGCGGATTAAACTGCGCCACCGGCAGGTGTTCAAAGATGCCGCCGCCGGCGTTGTTGATGAGCACGATCGTGAGGCTGCCGCGAAATTTCGGTGCAATGAGCCAGCCGTTCGTATCGTGCAACAGCGCCAAATCACCCGTGAGCAACACGGTCGGCGTCTCCGCCGCGTGCGCCACGCCTAAGGCCGTGGAAAGCGTCCCGTCGATGCCGTTCGCCCCGCGATTAGCCATCGGGCGAATGTGCTGATCCGTGGCCGGCCAAAAATATTCCATATCGCGCACGGGCATCGAATTCGCAATGCACAACGTCGTGTCCGGCGGCAGGTGTTGCGCGAGCAACGCCGTCACGCGGCCTTCAAATAAACCATTCGCCTGCGTGATGCGATCGTCCAAGGCCACGCGCATGCGGTGCTCGTAGCCGGCCCACATTTGTTCGTAGCCGTTGGGATCGGTCGCCACAGGCAACTCCGCCGCGAGGGCCGCGAGGGACACCGGCAGATGCACGGTGCGACCGTGCAAAGCATCGCGGTTGTCGAGGCGACGCGTCACCATCCAGATGGGCGCCGCGCTTTCTTCGATCCAAGCGCGGAGCACTTTGCTCGTCGGCCAGTTGCCGAGACAGATCACGACTTCCGGTTTGAGCCGCTCGGCCGCGTTCGGATTGCGCAGGATCGTGTCGTACGTCGTCACGAGATGCGGCACGGTGCCGGCGTAATTGCGCAGCGGCGAAAGTCCGTCGACGAGCACGGGCCAACCGAGTTTCTGCGCGATCTCGCCGACCATCGCTGCGTGCGAAGCCGGATCGCCCGGCTGCGCCGGACCCGCGACGATCACGCCATGCACATCGCAGGAAAACGTCGGGATCGTGGCCAAAATCGTCGTCGAAAGCGGTGGCTCCACGTGTTGGAAAAAGTGCGACCAATCGATCGTCGAGGCAATCGATGAGGCCAACCCGCCATCCTCCGTCGGCGCGAGGGGATCACGGAAAGGCGCGTTGAGATGCACGGGGCCGGCCACCGGTTGTAGCGCGCGTTCCACGGCGTGCATCGTCGTCTGCCGCAGATAACGCAGCCGCGGCTCCGTCGCCTCGGGCAACGCGAGTTCGTGGAAAAAGTTCACGAAATCTCCGAAAAGTTTCAGTTGATCGATCGTCTGCCCCGAAGCGCAGGCGCGCAGTTCGTGCGGACGATCCGCGGTGATCACGATCAGCGGCACCGCCGATTCGCGGGCCTCGATCAACGCCGGCAAGTAGTTCGCCCCCGCCGTGCCGCTTGTACAGAGCAAAACCACGGGTTCACCTTGTTGCTTCGCGAGGCCCAGCGCAAAAAACGCCGCGGAGCGTTCGTCGAGTACCGGAATGGCTTCGATGCCCGCGTGCTGCGCGAGCGCAATCGTGAGCGGAGTCGAGCGCGAGCCCGGCGAAATAACCGCGCGCCGCACGCCGCAGCGCGAGAGCGTCTCGACGCAGACGCTGGCCCAGAGAGTGTTGAGATTACGGGAGTCAATATCGATGGAGTGCATTAGGTGCGCAGAGCTTCGAGCATAGCCTTAAATTTAAGTTCCGTTTCGGCAAATTCCTTCTCGGGCATTGATCCCGCCACGATCCCGGCTCCCGCATACACGCGTGCCGTCGCGCCGTCCACGAGCGCCGAGCGCAAGCCCACGAAAAACTCCCCGCCGCCCCGCGCGTTGACCCAGCCCAAAGCGCCAGCGTAAAGCCCACGCGGAAAACCTTCGAGCCCGCGAATACCCGCCACCGCCGCAGCCAAAGGCGCCCCGCCGACCGCCGGCGTCGGATGCAAGGCCGCGAGCGCCGCGAGCAAACGCACGTTTTCCGGCAATGCCGCGCGCACCGGCGTGTGCAGGTGTTGGACATTCGCCAACCGCCGAAGCCCCGGCTGCGCCTCAAACTCCGGCTTCAAGCCCAACTGCGCGAGTCGCCCACTGATCGCCGCCACGACGAGCTCGTGTTCGCGCCGGTCTTTCTCGCTGCGCAACAGCGTCGTCGCGAGCGCCGCGTCTTCGCTCGCGCCCGCGCCGCGTCGGATCGAGCCCGCCAGCGCTTCGGTTTCGAGCACGCCCTTACTGACGCGCACGAGCCGCTCGGGACTCGCGCCGATGAAGCTCTGCCCGCGCCCATTCGCCATCGAGAACGCGTAACACTCGGGAAAGCGCTGCCGCAGCCCGTTCAACACGCGCAACGGATGCAGCGGTTGATCCGCCGTCAGATCTTGCGCGCGCGCCAACACAATCTTTTCAAATTCCCCAGCCTCGATCCGCCGCACAGCCTGCGCGACCGCACCGCGATAATCGCCCGCCTCGGTCGAACGAAAGACCGGCAAGACAGCGCCGTGCGTTTCAGCAGGTGCTTTTTCACCGTACTCAAAATTCACAAACTTCGCATGCGCGCGCCACACGCGCTCCGTGAGCGCCGCCAAATCCGCGTCAGGCGCCACGGCGAGATTCGCCACCGCCGTCGTGATCGACCCGGCCCGCGCGACCTGCCAGCGCGGCACAAATACCCGCGCCGCCGGAAACGGTTCGCCAGCTTCCACGTCGTCGTTGAAAGCAAAACTCGTAAAAAAATGCGGACCGCCAAACGGCGCGTTCACATCGCCCACGGCGATCGTGTGCTCGAGCGTGTCGTCGATCCAGCGTTGCACCGCCGCAAAGCGATCGCGTCCGTGTGCCTCAAAAGCGACCGCCGTCTCCGCGCCCGCGATCGCGCTACCAATATCCGGCCGCTCCGCGTAAAAATGCGGCTCGCCTGGCTCAAAGATCGACTCAAGTACGGCGAGCGGATCGAGCGCATCGACCGCGAGCGAAATGCTGACGAGTTTCGCTCGTCCCGCGCGGATCGCCGCCGCGCGCGCTTGGTCCAGAAACGCGCGCAGGGCGTCCGGATTCGCATTCGCGGCGGGGTTGATCGGCAAAATCGTCATGCGGCGCGGAAACAAAAACGGCAGCGCGCGAATTATTTTTTCGGCGCAACGGGTGGTTTTTCCGGCGGCGCGGGCCGCGGGAAGAGCACGAGCGATTCAGCGACCTTAGACCCCGTGATGCGAGCGCCCCAGACGAGTTCCTCGCTCCACGTCGCACCAGGCGTGTAACCGAGCACGGCGTTGATTTTCGCCACGGCGTCCGGCATCACCGCCGTCAAGAGCGCGTTCCCCAGACGCAAGGCCTCGGCCATCGTAGCGATCGACGTACGGAGCAGCGCGAGATCATGGGCCTCGGCGGATTTGCCGAGTTTCCACGGCGCCCGTTTCTCGATGTAGGCGTTGGTCGCAGTGATGAAGAACATCGTCTTCTCCAGCGCGGCGTGAAATTGAAAGCCTTCGCACAACGGCAGCACTTCGGCGCGGGTCGCTTCCCAGAGCGTGTGCAACTCACGCTCGGCGTCCTCGACCACTTCCGCCGCGGGCACGATGCCAGCGGCAAACCGGTTGGTCATGTTGAGCGTGCGGTTGACGAGATTACCGAAATTATTCGCGAGCTCGCTGTTGTAGCGCACGAGAAATTGCTCGCGCGTGAAATCGCTATCTTGGCCGACGTTCATCTCGCGAATCAGAAAATACCGAAACGCATCGGCCCCGAACTCCGTCACGAGATCGAGCGGGTTGAGGGCGTTACCTGTGCTCTTGGACATCTTGGCGCCAGCCGTCATCCACCAACCGTGAGCGATGATGCCGCCCGGCAGCGGAATGCCCGCGGCCTTCAACATGATCGGCCAATACACCGCGTGCGGCGGCAAGAGAATGTCTTTGCCGATCACGTGGTACGCCGCCGGCCACACGCCGGGCTTGTCGGCCACAGCCGAGTAATAATTCAACAATGCGTCGAACCACACGTACGTCACATAGCCGTCGTCGAAAGGCAGCGAAATCCCCCACTCCAGCCGCTCGCGCGGGCGCGAGATGCACAGGTCGTTGAGCGGTTCTTTTAGAAATTCCAGCACCTGCTTCTGCCGGTAACGCGGGAAAATAAAATCTTCGTTTTTCGTCAGAAACTCAACGAGCCAGTCCTGATACTGCTTCAATTTAAAGAAGTAGTTGGACTCCACGATCTCGGTGACTTCGCCGAAAATTTCCGGCCATTTGCCGTCGGGCAGACGATCTTTTTCCTGCAAAAACTGTTCCTGGCGCGTCGAGTAAAAGCCTTTGTACTCCGCCTTGTAGATTTCGCCCTTGTCGAAGAGTTGCTGGAGCACCTGACGCACGACTTTCTTGTGCCGCTCCTCGGTGGTGCGGATGAAATCGTCGTTGGAAATATTGAGCTTGGGCAGAAGGGCGCGGAATTCCGCGCTGACCTCGTCGGCAAACTGTTGCGGCGCGATGCCTTTTTTCTTGGCGCTCTGCTGGACCTTTTGGCCGTGTTCATCGACGCCGGTGAGAAAATGTACGCAGTCGCCCATCTGGCGGCGGAAGCGCGCGATCACGTCCGTGAGTACCTTTTCGTAGGCGTGCCCGAGGTGGGGCGAACCGTTCACGTAATCAATCGCGGTGGTAATATAAAACGACTTCATCGATAAGCCCTCCAACAGAAACCAGCCCGCGCCTAATGTCGAAAGTTTTGACGCCCGCTTTTTTCGGCCCGCAATAGCGCTTTAACGCACTGGCGCACCCGCACGTACCCAATCCGCCAGCAGCGCCCAAGCTCGGGCGCGGTGGCTCAAGCCATTCTTCACGGCTTCGCCCAGCTCCGAAAAACTCAAGGTGTGACCGGCGGGCACGAAAATAGGGTCGTAACCGAATCCAGCGCCGCCGCGCGGCTCGGGTTGCAAGTGCCCCGCGCAGCGGCCTTCAAAAATTATTTCCGCGCCGTCCGGCCCGCGCAGCAGCAGCACGCACACAAAGTGCGCGCCCCGCCGCGCGTCGGGCACATCACGCATTACAGCCACGAGTTTTTGCAGATTGGCCGCGCCGTTGCCCTGCGGTCCGGCATAATAGGCGGATTCGACTCCAGGCGCGCCACCGAGCGCATCGACACAGAGTCCGCTGTCATCCGCCAGGGCCCACGCCTCCGCCGGCAACTTCGTGCGGAGAGCGAGCGCTTTTTTGCGCGCATTGCCGACGAAAGTCCCGGTATCTTCCACGACATCGGGCATACCGCCGACGGCGCGCGCGGAGACGATTTCAACCTCGAGCCCGCCGGCGCACGCGAGGGCCTGCAACTCCGCCGCTTTGTGCGCGTTACCCGAGGCTAAAAACAGTTTCATCGATGGAGATTTTAGGCGGATAGACGACATGGCCACGCGTGAGCACATCGTCGCCAAAAAGCTCCGAGTGCACATTGCTCAAGCGCACCGCCTGCGCGAGCGTCTCGGTGCGCAGACCGGTCAACATCGGCTTCGCGCGATCATCCGCAAGGAGCAGCGGCGCGCGGTAAAGAAAGAGATAATCTAGCTGCCGCTCTTGCACGAGCTGACTCATGAGTTGCGCGCCGCCTTCGACATACACGCCGCTTAACTTCGCCTCAACGCATCGCCGGCGAAATTCCGCCCACGGTGCGCGCTGCGTCTGCGATTCGCACACCCAGACTTGGACGCCCATTTCACGCAATTTGCGCACGTAGCCCTGACCGGCGTTGGAGGTCGTGACCACAATCGTTTTCTCACGAAACTCGTCCGTGAAAACGTGCGGCAGGTGCTTGTCGTTCACCGTGCGCAGTCGCCCGTCGAAAACGAAACGCACCGGACTCCACGTCGCACCACCCTCAATCCGCGCCGTAAGCCGCGGATTGTCTTTCAACACCGTGCCCGCGCCGACGGCGATGGCCGGAAAAAGCCGCCGCCAACGGTGCACATCGGCCCGCGCTAGCTCGCCCGTAATCCATTGCGAATCTCCGGTGCGACACGCCGTTCGCCCATCGAGCGTCACCGCCGCCTTTGCCGCGATCAACGGCTGCCCGTGCACGGCCCAGTGGTTGAAAATTAAATTCAGATCGGTGCATTCGTTTTCAAGCACACCCGAGATCACTTCAATCCCCGCCGCACGCAGCACCTCGAAGCCATGGCCTTGGTGCTGCGGAAACGGATCCGTCGCACCCACCACGACGCGTTTGATACCCGCGGCGATGATCACCTCCGTGCAGGCTCCCGTGCGGCCGTGCGTGCAACAGGGCTCCAGCGTCACGTAGAGCGTCGCGCCGGCCCGCGGCGCACGACCGAGCGCATGCAAAGCCGCCCGTTCTGCGTGCGGGCCGCCATCCGGTGCCGTGGCGCCTTCCGCGACGACGCGGCCTTCTTCGACAATGACGGCGCCGACCATCGGGTTGGGCTGGGTCTGACCCCAGACACGGCGCGCCACAGCGAGCGCGTGCCGCATGAAGTGTTCGTGATCAGGCGCGGACATATTGATTGGTCTGCATTTCGTGGCCGACGGTCGTGGGTTCGCCGTGACCGGGATAAACCACCGTGGCGCCGGGCAAGGTATAAATTTCCGCGCGGATCGCGCGCTCAAGTTGGGCGTGATTGCCGAGTGGCAAATCGGTGCGACCGATGCTGCCCTTGAACAACGCGTCACCGACAAACGCTGCTCCGACCGCACTAAAATAAAACAATACGTTCCCCGGACAATGCCCAGGCACGTGCCGCACTTTGATCGTCGTACCAAGAGCGTTCAAGGTCTCGCCGGGCGTGAGCCAGTGATCGACCTTGATCGGCTCGAGCTTGATCGATCCGTCGAGAAACGCGCTCATCACCTGCGGCGTCTCGATCAACACCTGATCATCGCGGTGCGCGCGGACGAGCGCCGAAGTGGCGCGCACGACTTCCGCCCCACCCTGCGTGTGATCCCAGTGCCCATGCGTGAGCCAGAGCTCGGTGAGACGGCATTTTTCGCGGGCCAAAATCGGCTCCACGTCGGCCCACACATCGCCGGGCGCATCGATCAAAATGGCTTCGCCGCGCTCGGGCGCGGTCAACAAATACGCATTAGTCAGGATCGGCCCGGCGGGCAGCACATGCAGTTTCACCCCGCCAATCCACGGGCTTTCCCGTGGCGCGCAACCGCGAAAACCAAAACTCAACGCAGCCACTGCAAAAACGCGGTCGTCGTCGGCGCGTTCGTCAGGTCGATGAGAAAGCCGCCCGTCGCCGGCACGATCGCTTGCGCGCGAGGCGCCGGTCCACGTCGCCGCACGATCGCATCCATCGAAGCCACCGCCGTCGCCGTCGAGCCTACGCCAAAACCCACGAGGCCCGCGACCATCACCGCGGCTTCATGATCGCGCCCCAACAGTGGCCACACGATGAGCGCCGCAAAGGCGAGCGAGACCGCGATATTCACCACTAAAATAATCAACATCGGTCCCGCCACCGTCGCCAACTCCGCGAGGTTGAGCGCCGTCAATGTGACCACCAGAAACAACGCCAACAGCACTCCACCTAAACGCGCCAGCGTCGCACCGCGCAGCCACGTCGCCCCGGCCGCATCGTGCGCCGCGCGCAGCGCGAGTCCGGTCAGCAGCGCACCCATGTAAGCCGGAAACGCCGCACCCATCGCGTTGAGCCCAAAGCTCACCCAAGCGCCGACCTTGATGCACACCGCAACCACGAGCACGTGAGTGAGGGCCGCTGGGTGATCGCCCAGAAATTCCCGCACATCCGCCACGAGCCCGCGCCGCACGATCGTCGTTTCAGCCGACGACGAGGCCGGCGCGACGGACTTCGCGGCCCCGCCGTTTTTCCGCAGCAGCCATTCCGCGAGTGGCCCGGCGAGTAAACCACTCGCGATCAACCCGAACGTCGCAGCCGCCGCACCCACGGTCGCCGCCGCCGTGAAACCCGCTTCCTCAAACCGCGACGCAAAGCCCAAAACCGTACCGTGTCCGCCCACCAACGTCAGCGAACCACACACGACGCCGAGCAACGGCGGCGCGTCCAGCGCCCGCGCGAGCGCCACGCCCACGACGTTTTGCAGCACGGCCATCAAGGTCGCCGCGCCCAATAAAATTACCAACGCCCGTCCGCCCGTGCGCAAAATACTGACCGGCGCCGCGAGGCCCACGCACGTAAAAAACCCCACGAGCAGCGGCAAGTTGATCGCCTTAGCTGGACGCGTAAACCACTCAGGCTCCGGCGTCGCCAGCCACGTCCACCATGCCGCAGTGACTTTAGTTTGCCACGTGATTTGCAGCACTCCGGACGCTTGCAATCCGAGCACCAGCGCCGCCCCGAGCAAGCCACCTGCGACCGACGCAGGGATGTTACACCGCGCCAACCCCGAAAACCGACGCAACAGCGCCTCACCCGCCAGCAACACGGGCACGGCGAGCACAAGCAACCACCAGGCAGAAAGGGCAACGATCATAAAAAGCGGGGCGGAAAACGCCCTGCCCATGCTTCTGCCCATCTAGAGGACGCGCGGGAAGCTCCATTTCAAGCGACCACAAAGGCGGCTTGCCTCGACGCGGGGGCGTTTGTCACGGTTTACCTTTCCCATGCCGACTATCAAGTTTGCCGTTCTTCCTGGAGATTACATCGGGCCCGAGGTGATGACCGAGGCCCTGCGCGTGTTCACCCACGTCGCGCAACAGGAGGGGCTCACCTTGTCCTACACCACGGCCGATGTCGGCGGCGCTGGCATCGATAACCACGGCAAGGCGCTCCCTGACTCCACGCTCAAGATCTGCAGCGAGTCCGACGCCATTCTCTTCGGCTCCGTCGGCGGCCCGAAGTGGGAAAAACTTCCGCCCAAGGAACAGCCCGAGCGCGCCGCGCTCCTGCCCTTGCGCAAGCATTTCACGTTGTTCGCCAATCTTCGTCCCGGTCTTCTTTATCGCGAGCTCACCGACGCTTCCCCGCTCAAGACCGAACGCATCCCCGACGGCATCGACATCGTCTGCATCCGCGAGCTCACGGGCGGTCTTTATTTCGGTCTCCCGAAGCAAACTACGACGCTCGCTGACGGCGACGTCCAAGCAGTCGACACGATGGTTTACAAAAAATCCGAGATCGAGCGCATCCTCCAAGTCGCCATCACCGCCGCCCGCGCCCGCAAAAAGAAGCTCTGTTCCGTCGACAAAGCCAACGTCCTCGAAACCTCCGTGCTCTGGCGCAAAACCGTCACCGAGTACTGCGCCGCCCACGCGCCCGACCTCGCATTGAGCCATATGTACGTCGACAACGCCGCGATGCAGCTCGCGCGCGATCCCAACCAGTTCGACGTGTTCGTAACCGAAAACATGTTTGGCGACATCCTCTCCGACGAGATGGCCGTGATCTGCGGCTCGCTCGGCATGTTGTCCTCCGCCTCGCTCGGCACGGGCAAAAACTCACTCGGCCTGCCCTTCGGACTTTACGAGCCGGCCGGTGGCACCGCCCCCGACATCGCCGGCAAAGGCATCGCCAACCCCTGCGCCCAGATCCTCTCCGTCGCGCAGATGTTGCGCTACAGTTTCAACCTCGAGCCCGTCGCGCAACGCATCGAGGCCGCCGTCAAAAAAGCGGTCACTAGTGGCACGCGCACCGGCGACATCGCCTTCGGTCGTCCGTCCGTCGGCACCCGCGCGATGGCCGACGCCATCATAGCGCATCTCTAAATCCTCCACCGGCAACGGCGCTCCCTTCGCGTCGTTGCCACCACTTTTGCCGTTCCTTTTGCCGTCATGACTTCCGCCCAAATCCGCCAGAGCTTCCTCGATTTCTTCGCCAAGCAGGGCCACACGATCGTTCCGTCCGCCTCCTTGCTGCCGGATTCGCCCGGACTCCTTTTCACCAACGCCGGCATGAACCAGTTCGTGCCGATCTTCCTAGGTGATCGAGCCCCCGACGTCTCCAAATGGGCCGGCGTCAAACCCGCCAAAGACACCCGCGCCGCCGACACCCAGAAATGCATCCGCGCCGGCGGCAAACACAACGACCTCGAAGACGTCGGCTTCGACACGTACCACCACACACTCTTCGAGATGTTGGGCAACTGGTCGTTCGGCGATTACTTCAAAAAAGACTCCCTCACCTGGGGCTGGGAACTCATCACCAAGGTCTGGGGCATCCCGCCCAAGCGTCTGTTCGCCACCGTTTACTCGCCCAACAAAACCAAAGGCGACCCCGCTGAATTTGACCAAGAAGCCTACGACATCTGGGCGGCCATTTTCAAAAAAGAGGGCCTCGATCCCGCCATCCACATCGTCCACGGCAACAAGAAGGACAATTTCTGGATGATGGGCGACACCGGCCCCTGCGGCCCGTGCTCCGAGATTCATTTTAACCTGCTGCCCTCCGACGACGAGGTCGAAGGCCGCAAGGGAGTGAACTCCTCCAGCCCGCGCTGCATCGAGATCTGGAATCACGTCTTCATCCAATTCAACGCCAACGCTGACGGCACGTTTTCCCCGCTCGCCGCCAAACACGTCGACACCGGCATGGGCTTCGAACGCGTCGCCGGCATCCACGCCTCGACGAAGGGTTTTACCGATTTCACGCCAGAGCCGTCCAACTACGAAGCCGACGTCTTCGCGCCGCTCTTCGCCAAAATCACCGCACTCTCCGGCAAGACCTACGCCCGCACCGTCCCCACGAAACGCGAAGGCCTCACCGATCAGGAAAACACCGATATCGCCTTTCGCGTTCTCGCGGACCACGCGCGCACGATCAGTTGCGCGATCGCCGACGGCATCATGCCCGGCAACGACGGCCGCAACTACGTCATTCGCCGCATCCTGCGCCGCGGTATTTTGTACGGTAAAAAACTCGGCCTTACCACGGGCTTCTTCGAGCAACTCGTCGCCCCCGTCGTCGAATCACTCGGTCCCGTATTCCCCGAGCTCGTCGCCCAACAAGACATCATCCGCCGTGTGATCCGCGCGGAGGAAGAAAGCTTCGGCCGGACGTTGGATCGAGGTATCGAGCTGTTCAGTGAGCATGCCTCAAAAGGCGCCAACGCATCCGGAGGGAAATTCCCCGGTGAGATCGCCTTCCTGCTTTATGATAGCTACGGCTTCCCGCTCGACATGACTCAACTGCTCGCCAGCGAGCGCGGCCTAACGGTCGATGTCGCTGGCTTTGAGGTTGAGATGGAAAAACAACGTGACCGCGGTCGTGCCGCACAGAAAAAAGAAATCGTCGTCGCCGCCACCGAAGGCGAGGCAACGGGTCTCGCCGCCACCAAGTTCCTCGGCTACGAACACACCCACGCCCACGCGCAACTCATCGACGTGATCCGCGCCGATCAAGATACGTTCCTCGTGTTCGACCAGACGCCCTTCTACGCCGAGATGGGCGGCCAAGCCGGCGACACCGGCACCGCGCTCATCAACGGCACCCTCGCCCACTTCACCGATTGCGTGAAAGACAAGGCCGGCCGTCACCTCCATAAACTCGCCGAAGCCTCCGGCCTCGTCGTCTCCCCTGGCGCCCGCGCCGAACTTAGCGTCGACATCGTCCGCCGCCGCGCCATCTCCCGCCAACACTCCGCTGCCCACCTCATTCACTGGGCGCTGCGCAAAGTCCTCGGCACCCACGTCCGCCAAGCCGGCACGTCGAAGACCCCCGATCGCATGCGCTTCGATTTTTCCCACTTCGAAGCCGTCACCCCCGCGCAACTCCGCGAGGTCGAAGCCCTCGTCAACGCCAAGGTCATCGACAACGCCAAGGTCGAAACCTACGAAACCGAGTTCGACAAAAAACCCGAAGGCACCCTCGCCTTCTTCGGCGACAAGTACGGCAAATTCGTCCGCGTCGTCGACATCGGGGGCTACAGCCGCGAACTCTGTGGCGGCACCCACGTCAGCACCGCGGGTGAAATTGGCCTCATTAAAATCGTCGCCGAAATGGCCGTCGCCGCAGGTACGCGCCGCCTCGAAGCCGTCGCCGGCCAAGCCGCCATCGACTTCATCGCCACCCGCGAAGCCGCCCTCGCCGCCGTCAACGCCCACCTCGGCGCCGGCACCGCCGACGTTACCAAAAAACTCGAAGCCCTCCTTGCCCACCAAAAGGAAATCGAGAAGCAGCTCAAAGCCTTCCAACAAAAAGCTCTAGCCGGCCTCGCCGACGAACTCGCCGCTAAAGCCACAACCCGCGATGGCTTGAAATTTGTTTCCGCCGTCGTCCCCGTCGAAGATCAGGAATCGCTTCGCTCGCTCGGTTCGCAGGTGCTCGCCAAACTCGGCGAAGGCGTGGTGCAACTCGGCGCTGCGTTTGGCGACAAGGCCAGCCTCGTGGCGTTTTGCTCGCCCGCCGCGATCAAAGCCGGCCACGCCGCCGGCAAGATTGTGCAAACGCTCACGACCCAGATCGGCGGCAAAGGCGGCGGTAAACCCGACTTCGCCATGGGCGGCGGCAAAGACGTCGCCAAGCTCGCCGAAATCCTAAAAGCCTGAGCTTCGGCCAAGGGCCGACGATCGTTGTCGGGCCTTGGCTATTTCCAGCTTGAAGAGCCTGGGCGCACGCGGGACGCAGTGCGGCGCGGCGCATTCCGATTTTGTCCAACATCGCGTCCCGGGTCCGAGGGATAGACTGCACGCAGCATTGCCATACCAGCTGGGAAAATGATTTTTTAAGGATGTTCGCATGACCTATCTCGTCCTCAAAGCCCTGCATCTCGTCGGCATCGTGTGCTGGTTTGCAGGGCTGTTCTATGTCGTGCGCTTGTTCATCTACCACACCGAGGCCAACGAAGAGTTGCAGCCCAAACGGGAAATCCTCATCGCCCAATTCACGCTCATGGCCCGCCGACTCTGGCTCGGGATCACGGTGCCGGCGATGGTGGTGACCGTGGCGACGGGCGGTTGGCTTCTGCATTATCACGCAATCGCACAAAGCCCTTGGCTGCACCTAAAGTTCGCGCTGCTTGCTGGGTTACTGGCGTATCATTTTCATTGTGGTGCGATCCGAAAAAAACTCAGCGCCGGAGTCTTCAAATTTAGTTCCGGACAACTTCGCGCCTATAACGAAGTCGCGACGTTTTTGCTCGTGGGCCTCGTCTTCACCGCCGTGAGCAAATCGGTAGCCACCGGCCTATGGTCGCTGCTTGGGTGCGGCGGCGTCTTCGTTGTGTTATTGTTTTTTTTCCGCCGAAAATTGCAGGGTAAATCTCAATAAATCCACGTCGTGAATCTCGCCCCTTTTATCGCCGATTTGCTCGATCGCTCCGACGATTTAATCCCGGCCAACACCGACCAGGTCGCCGCTCGCACGCTGCTGCTGGAGGAGCTGTCGCTCGAATACCCTGACCTCAGCCCACCGCAACGTAGCCAGATCGTTTCGAGTGTACTCGCGCAACTTGCCGCGGATGATCGCTTCGGCTGGGAGTTTTGCGGCGACATTTCCACGGACGATCTTGCAGCAGAAGACGCCGACTAATCCCGCCGTGTTATCATTACCCACCTTTCCATGAATTCGGCCGTCCCCGCCCCGCCCGCTATCGTCGCGATCCTCGCCTTTGACGCGCGGAATCAACTCGCCGTGAGGCGCCTTGGCTCTAAAGCCGGTCTCCCGTTCACCGGCACGGATCTAGTCATGGCCACCTCGCGCCTCGAGTCCGCGTTTGCCCAACATACCGCGCCCGTGGAATATTTCTCCAGCGCGGCCGGCGGACGCAGCTACCGCGTTTTTTTTGCGCGCGTGGAGGGTAAACCCGCTGACTCAGAAATCGCTTTCGAATCCCTCGATGCGCTTGCCGCCAATCCGGCCGCACTCGCTCCTTCCCTTGCCGTTCTCCTTGACCAACTTGAGCCGCACCTCGTCGACATACCTTACCTCCATCTCGGCGAAAACGATTTCATCTACAAATTCCGCCCCGCACTTGAGCGCAACACCGCCATCTACGCACAGGACCCCGCCGCCAGCGGTTTGTATCAATCGCAACTCTGCGCCGCTATCAAAGCCCTCGTGCGCCGGCACGAACGCACCGCCGACGCGCCCGTCAGCCTCGACTTCGGCGCTACGCGCTACGTCATTCCGAGCCACTTTGGCTTCTGCCTCGGCGTAAAAAATGCCATCGAACGCGCCTACGAAACGCTCGCCGAAAATCCCGGTAAACGCGTCTTCATGCTCTCGGAGTTGATCCATAATCCATTCGTCAACGAGGACCTACTCCGCCGCGGCCTGCGTTATCTTCAGACGGACAAAGGCCAGCCCTACACCACCTCGGATGAGCCCGGAGCCCCGCGACTCTGGCACACGCTCACACCCGACGACATCGTGATCATCCCGGCCTTCGGCGCGACCGATGAAGACAAACGCCGCCTCGTGCGCCGCGGTCTGGCCGTCAGCCAATACGACGCCACCTGCATGCTGGTGGAAAAAGTTTGGAAAGCCGCCCGCGCCTACGGCCGCGAAGGCTACACCGTCGTCATTCACGGCAAGAGCGAGCACGAGGAAACCAAGGCCACCTTTTCCAACACCCGCCGCTACGCACCCGCCGTGATCGTGCGCAACCTCGAGGAAACTCATCGCCTCGCCACCATCATCGCCAGCGATGACCCCGCCGTGCGTGCGAGTTTCTACGAATTTTTCGCCGGCAAGCATACACCGGGCTTCGACGTCGCCCGCGATCTCGACCGCATCGCCATCGTCAACCAAACCACCCTTCTCATGAACGAGACGCTCGAGATCATCGAGCACCTCCGCGGCGTTTATCGGGCCAAATACGGCGACGACACCCGCGTCGGGGGCACCAGCCGCCGCGACACACTTTGCTACGCGACGCAGGTCAACCAAGACGCTCTAAGCCGCGCCCTCGCCGAACCGCTCGATGCCGCCTTCGTCATTGGTGGAAAAAACTCCTCCAACACCTATCAACTCTTCCGCCTCTGCGAGCAGAAGCTAGGCGCAAAAGCATTTTTCATACAAAGCGAAGCCAACATCCCCTCACGCGACCACGTGGATCATTACGTCTACGGCCACGGCACCGGCCACACCGAGTCGCGCCCGCTCTGGCCGACCTGCGCCAAGCCGAAACGCATCCTCATCACCGGCGGCGCCTCCTGTCCGGATGGCATCATCCAGCAAGTCATCACGCGCATCAATTCGTTCTTCCCGGCCGACCAACTCCGCAGCATCGAGACCGTCCTCGCGGCGTTGCATTGAAAACGCCTTAACCCTGGGCGCGGGTCCGGTGCGTGTGCCACACCAACCAGCCCCAAAAAAATGCGCTGACGACCAACGCTGCAGGCAGAACCCACAACGTCGCGCGTTGTAAATTTCCCCATTGGTCCGAGAGATATCCGACCAATTTTGGCGACCACAGATCACCGAATAAGTGGATCGCAAAAATCGATCCTGCCATCGCGCACGCGCGCATAGCCGGCGTTACCGTTTCCAAAATGAGCGTGTTCACCGGCCCCGTCGCGAGAAACAGCAACGCCATCGCCGCGATCAACCCGAGCTTCGCCGCAGCGAGATCATCGAGCGCAAAGGCCGCATACGCCACCGGAGCCGCGGCGAGCGAACTCAACGCCAACACCCAAGCGTAGCCCGTACCCGTACGGCGCTGCCACCACGTCGCGAAGTAACCACCGGCCAGAGTCGCCACCAAGCCCGTCACGACGAGCGAGAGTCCAAAAAACTTACCCGCAGCCTCGACATCCATGCCGTGCACGCGGTGCAAAAATGTCGGCGCCCAAAACGCAAAACCACCGAGCGCAAACGTCTGCGCGATATAACCCGCCACCACGAGCACGTAACTCCGGAAGCCTAGCAGTTGTCCATACACGCGCCAACCGGCCGGTTGCGTCGCCGCCTTCGACTCGGCTGATTCCGTCGCTCCTCGCGCCGGCTCGGGCAAAAAAAACATCCCCAGCGCCAACACCAACCCCGGATATCCCGCCCACAAAAATGCCGAGCGCCAACCGTAGCGCGCTGCCATGAAACCACCGAGAATGTAGCCCAGGGCCGAGCCCACCGGAATCGCCAGATAAAAAACCGAGATCGCATTATTGCGCCGCGCCGCCGGAAAAAGATCGGCGATCCAACCGGGGCTGATCGTACCGAAACTCGCTTCGCCGAAACCGACCAATACGCGAAAAAAGATCAACGCGCCCAACGTGCCGCAATGCCCCGAAAGCAACGTACCCAGGCTCCACACAAAAACGCCCGCCGCGATCAAGGCTCGCCGCGACAAGCGATCACCGAGGTAGCCGAAAATCGGCGCCGTCAAAAAATATCCCAACATGAACGCCGTCGCGATCGTGCCCGCTTGTTCATCGCCAAATTTCAATTCCGCCTGCAACGCGGGGAGCACCGCGGCGAGCAGTTGGCGGTCCAAGTAGTCGAGGAGATTGAGACCGGTCAGCACGGTCAACGACACCATCGGCCACATGGCTTTGGGGGAGTTCACACGCCCGAGGCAAACCGCCTGAGCGAGGTTTGCAAAGCTGGAATCGCTTCAGGACCAGCGCCGGTCAGACGGACCAAGCAAAGCTCGCTCCGGAGCGCGGGCCACACCGAATTAGAAACGGAACGTCAAACCCGCGCGGAGGCCGTTGAGATTGTTCAAATCAATCTTCGAGACGTAATTGGCGTTGGCCGTGGCGATCGCTTGATCGTAGCTGCCGGTCGCCTGATACACGGCGCCGACGTAAAAGCCGGTGCGTTCCGTGGCATCAAATTGCAAGGTGGCATCGGCGTAATAGCCGAGGCGAAATTTGGTCGTTTCGTCGGTGATGGTTTCTTTGATCTCAGCGCCGGTGTCGGGCTGAAAAGATTCCACAACGCTGTAGGTCGAGCCGGCGTAAATCATAGCGAGGCCGGCGCTGACGGAGGCTTTGAAACGCGTCGTAATTTGCAGGGTCAACGAGGGGCCGGCGCGCATAGTGAAATAGGCGCCTTTTAACTTCCAGCGGTTGTTGACGCTGGTGGAATCGGTGGTGGTCGTGGCGGTGCGATCGAGGGGAGCATTGCCGAGCAGGGTGGTATTGTCGGCGGTGTCGGTGCTGATGGTGCCGTCGGTGTTGGTGACGGAGCTGGATACGGAAGAAGGCGCGGAATAAGGAGCGCCGGGCGGGAGTTGACCGAAGAGATTGTAGGTATCGGTCACGGTCGTGAGACGAGCGGAGACTTTATCGTTTTTAGAGGCGGCGATGTCGTTGAGGCTGACGCCCGCGATGAGGCTCCAATCGAAGCGTTTGAAGGCTTTGCCCATGTCGTAGGCGACGCTGAGTTCGAGGCCGGAGCTGCGACCGGCATTGAGGCTGCGGATATTGGTGTCGATGATTTGAGCCGAGTAGTTGTGAAACGTCATGTAGCCATCGCTGGTGAGCTGCTTGTCGTTGCTGTAGGCCCAGGTGTTGGTCTTGCCGTCGTTGGGAACCTGAAAGCTGACGCTGAGGCCGTCGCCACTTTCAGAGACGGTGGTGCGGCCGTCGGGCGCGACGCTGCCGTCATGATAGGAGCGGAATTCGTTGGTGCCGGTGGCGGAGCCGCTTTTGTCATCGGGCGCGAGTTTGCCTTTGCCGGAGAAGGATGTCTTGGGGCCGCTGATGTTGCGGAAGCCGAAATGCAGGGTGGATTTCGGGACGTAGATGTATTCGTCGAGATTCGAGAAATCAGGAATTTCCGTAGGCGGAGCCTGGCGTTCTTCTTGAGCCTGAAGCAGGCAGGTGAAGAAAATACCGAGGGAAAAAACCAGACGAAGGGATTTCATGCAAAAGAGAAGGTGCCAGTTGGGACGGCAGAAATTGGAAAATGTTGCCTAAAAGTTCAGCGAGAGCGCCAGCCGCGTCAACGCGAGATTCATCACCTCATAAGAAGCCTCTTCGCAGTGTCTCATGGCCGAGCCTTCGCGCGAGGCGTCGTTCGTTTTGATGTGCGTGCGTGGGCCAAAGCAAAAACCTTCGAAATGCAAAATATAAACCTTAAGGATTGATCCCTGCAAACCGAAAGCTTTGAAGACTTCCATGCGCATGATGATTTTCTTGTTTTTTAGCCTCACGGCGGTCGCGGCGCCGTCGCTCGATCCTAAGCCGGAGCTGGCGGAGGTGTTGAAAAACTTCCGTACGGACGGCCCCAAAGGCTGGTCATTCACGCAAAGCACCACCGCGGAAGGTCGGACTATGATCGAACATTACGACAGCGCCCGACCGGAATTCAACCGCTGGACTCTGATCAGCGAGGATGGTCGCACGCCCAACGATGAGGCCCAACGCCGCTACCGCGATAAGTTCAGTCGCTACTCCAGCTCGGGCACGGCGCCCCAGCTCAGCGATCAAATCGATCAGACCAGCCTCGTCGTTGAAACGGAAACGGTAGAGCGAATCACTTATCAAGGTCGCCTAAAACCTAGTGAAAAAGAAGACAGGACCGCCGCTTTCCTCCGGGCCGTGATCGTGTGGCACAAAGCCACCGGCACCATCGAATCCCTCGTCATTGAAAACACGGCGCCGTTCGCCCCGTCCTTCGGCGTCAAAATCGAGCAGATGAAAACGACCATGACTTACAGCCTGCCTGCCCCGGCTCAACCGAGCCTCTTGCAATCCGTCGTCACGCGTCTGCGTGGCACGGCCTTCTGGATAAAATCTATCGATGCCGACATGACCGTGGCTTATTCGGCCTACGCACCCGCCGCCGCGTCGCGCGCGACCCGCTCGGACTCGAATCCCTGATCGACCTTCATCCCTCGTGCCCGCATTGCCGATACTCTCGAGAAAAAATATCTCCGCGACCAAGAACAAGCCGCCCTCCTGCAACTCCGCTCTGAACGCGCCAAATCCGAACGCCTCCTGCTCAACGTTCTGCCCCATGCAGGTCTTTCACCTCATCGCTCTGGCGGCCGCTTGAAAGCGGCGCAGCTCAACGCGCAGTCCATTTAAACACCGTCGTCGTAAACGGCGCGAG
The DNA here is from genome assembly GCA_947449835.1 of Opitutia bacterium. GTDB lineage: Bacteria > Verrucomicrobiota > Verrucomicrobiia > Opitutales > Opitutaceae > Tous-C4FEB. The sequence continues at coordinate 17,840 of CANFSZ010000021.1, read as the reverse complement.
CGTCACCTCGATCGCCTGCGCGAACCCATCACGCTCCGCCGGAAATGCGGTCCGCTCGCCGTCATTTCCCAGTCCGGTGCCGCCGTAGTATTCACTGTTGGAATTAATCACCTCGCGCCAAACCCCGGGCCGCGGCACGCCGACCGGATAATTCCGCTTCGCCCCGCCCAAATGGGCCACCACGAGAAAAAGCGTCTGCTCAAACGGATCTTTGCGCAGATACGCGATCAGATTGGCATCGGCGTCATGACAGGTAACCCAGCGAAAACCCTCCGGGTTGAAATCATTGCAGCTCAACACCGGTTCGGCGACGTAGAGCGCGTTCAGATCCCGCACCAAACGGCGCACGCCTTCATGGTCCGGATATTGGCACAGATGCCAGTCCAAGCTCACCGCATGATTCCACTCCCGTGTCTGCCCAAACTCGCAGCCCATGAATAACAATTTTTTCCCCGGATAACACCACATGTGCGCATACAACGCGCGCAAGTTCGCCGCTTTTTCGGAAATATGCCACGCGCCCATCTTAAACAATAAAGACGCCTTCCCGTGCACGACTTCATCGTGGGAAAACACGGTCACAAAATTTTCCGCGTACTGGTAAAGCATCCCAAACGTCAGTTCACTTTGATGCCAACGGCGATGGGCCGATTCCTTGGCGAAATACCGCAACGTATCGTTCATCCAGCCCATGTTCCACTTGTAGTCGAAACCGAGTCCGCCCGCGCTCGTCGGCCGACTCACTTGGGGAAATGACGTACTTTCCTCGGCGATCATCAACGCGCCCGGATAATACCGGTGCACGAGATCGTTCACCTGTTTCAAAAACTCGATCGCCTCCAAGTTTTCGCGCCCGCCAAATTTATTGGGAATCCACTGCCCCTCCTTGCGCGAGTAATCGAGGTAAAGCATCGACGCCACCGCATCAACGCGCAACCCGTCGAGGTGATAACGCTCCAGCCACGCCAGCGCACTCGCGATCAAGAAGCCCCGCACTTCGTTGCGCCCGTAGTTAAAAATCAACGTCCCCCAATCCATGTGTGCGCCCTGGCGCGGATCAGCGTGTTCGTACAAATGCGTCCCATCGAACTGCGCCAACGCAAACGCGTCCCGTGGAAAATGCGCCGGCACCCAATCTAAAATCACCCCGATCCCTCGCCCGTGCAGATAATCAACGAACCACGCGAAATCCTCCGGCGCCCCAAACCGCTGCGTCGGTGCGAAAAATCCCGTGACTTGATAGCCCCACGAACCCTCAAACGGATGCTCCGCGATCGGCATGATTTCCACGTGCGTGAAGCCCATCTCCTGCACGTAATCCGCCAATTCTGGCGCCAACTCGCGATAACTTAACGCGCGATTATGATCCTCGGGTTTACGTTTCCACGAACCGAGGTGGAGCTCATAAATCGAAACGGGCCGATCAAGTTGAGCCGCTTGCTCGCTACGTTGCTGCATCCAAGCCGCGTCGTTCCAGGCAAACGCGCTGGCATCGCAGACGATGGCGGCATTACCCGGGGGTGGCTCGAAATAGGTCCCGTACGGATCGGTCTTAACCGCGATGGTCCCAGCCGGATGCCGCAGCTCAAATTTGTAAAGCTCACCGACCGCGAGCCCCGGAATAAACAATTCCCACACGCCCGAAGCTCCGAGCGGGCGCATCGGAAAATAACGCCCGTCCCATTGATTAAAATTACCGACGACCGAAACACGCGCCGCCGCCGGCGCCCACACCGCAAACGCCACGCCCGGCACCCCACCGAGCTCACACCGATGCGCCCCGAGTTTTTCATAAATACGGTGCGCGTTACCTTCATTAAACAGATACAAATCCTGCGCGCTCAACGTCGGCAAAAAATTGTAGGGGTCACTGAACTGCTGCGTCTCACCGTTGGCGAAAGTCGCCCGCAATTGATACCGAAACACGCCCGGGCGTTTCGCGATAAAGCCCTCAAAAAAACCCTCGGGCGCGATCAACTTGAGTTCGTGCGTCGGCGCGCCCTTAGCGTCCAGCTCGACGACGGAACAACGAATCGCCTGCCGCAACAGCGCGCGCACGACCACACCCTGACTCCGCGCCCGCACGCACGGATGCATCCCGAGCACGTCGTGCGGCGTGGGGTAAGTCGCGTTGAGCAGCGAGGCGAGATCGGCTTTGGAAATAATCACTGCGTTATAGCGTAGAGACTACCGCAACTTGCGGCCCCGTCTAGCCGCGATTCCTCGACCCGCTCCGCGCACACATCGCCCGTGTATAACCCGGTGCATTCATTCGGGCACATCAGCCCGTATTTTTTAGCCCGCCTGAAATGCCATTGATCGTTAACTCAATCACCGCGCGGACCGAGTCGGCCTCGGCGGCGCTCAATTTCTGGACGCTCGCCCCGCGTAAACGACGCATCATTTCGACTTGGATATAATTGAGCGGATCTATGTAGGGATTGCGCAGCTGTACCGATTTGAGCAACACCGGCTCCTTGGCCAATAATTGCCGCTGTCCCGTCACCGCGAGAATCGCCGCTTCGGTGCGCGCAAACTCCGCCGCGAGTACCGCAAGCACCCGGCGGCGAATCTTGGGATCCTCCACCAGATCCGCGTAAAGCGAGGCGATGCCCATGTCGGCTTTGTGCATCGTGAGCTGCGCATTATCGATAAGCGTCTGGAAAAACGGCCATTCCGCGTGCATCGTGCGCAGGAGTTTACGGCCTTTGGCTCCGCGCTTCAGCACCGCGTCAAGCGCGCTACCGAGCCCGAACCAGCCGGGAAAATTAAACCGACTCTGCATCCAGGAAAACACCCAAGGAATCGCCCGCAGGTCGTCCACACTCGTCGTCGCCCGGCGAAACGTCGGACGTGAACCGAGCTTCAGGTTGCTGATTTCATCGATCGGCGTCGCCTGTTTCCAAAAGACCAAAAATTCCGGATCCTCGTGGACCACAGCCTTGTACGCCGCAAAGCCGGCCGCACTCATTGTGCTCATTGCCTCGCTCCATTCCTCCGGCACGACCGCCGCTGATTCCGCCGCATGAGTACCGAGCATGACGCCGTAAGCCATCTGCTCCAAAATCCGGTGCGCCAGATCGGGATCATGATAACGCGTCGATAATACTTCGCCTTGTTCCGTCACGCGGATGCCGCCATCGCGCAAACCCGCCGGCTGCGCCAAAATCGCCTTCGCCGCCGGCCCACCGCCGCGTGCGATGCTGCCGCCACGCCCATGGAACAGCGTCACCCGCACGTCGTGCTCGCGCGCCACTCGCGCGATCGCGTCCTGCGCCTCGAAGAGCGCCCAGTTCGCAGTCACATAACCACAATCTTTATTACTATCCGAATAACCGAGCATCACATGCTGGTGCGCAGGCTTCACTCGACCCGGCAGCGTAAATAAACCCGCCAAAATTTCCGGCGCCCGTTCCAAGTCATCGAGCGTCTCAAACAGCGGCGCAATCGGCAGCTTCGCCCCCGTGATCGTTTGTAGAAATTCCAACTCCAAAAGATCCGAGACGCCATCGGTCATACTGATGATCGCGATGCCCAAAGCCTCCGGCCCGAAACGCACCGCCGCCCGTGCCGCCAACGCCAGCGGATCCAACACATGCCGCGTCGGTGCGGAAAATTTCGCCAGCGCCGCCGCAGACAACGCTTTCGCCCGACCTAACGCCGCGAGCAACACCGCGCGTTTTTCCACCTCGTCGAGCTTTGGATAATCCGCACTATCGAGCACCTCCGCGACCGCCGCCTCGTGGTGCGAGGAATGTTGGCGAATATCCAGTCGCGCCGTGTGTAGGCCGAAAACCTCAAATTGTTCGCCGAGCGCCTTGAGCTCGCCGTCGACCAACATCGCCCCTTTGCCCGCCGCGAGACTCGCGCGGATGGTTTCCAAAGTCTCGTCAATCGTATCGCGACTCAGACACGCCTCGCCCGCATTTTCCTCCGCGAGCACGCTGCCGTCGCGCACTTCGTTCACGGCTTGCGCGAGCCGCTCTCGGAGCACGCCGAGCAACAAACGATAAGGCTCATGCGGATAGCGTTTACCCAACTCCTCGATGTGCTTCGAGACGTACAGATTTTCCCGTAATTCTTTTTTCAACGCCGGCACGACCGAATCACGTCGGTCACTCACCGTGAGCGTGCGGGCCAATTCCCGAGCCGCGAGCCGCAGTTTCTCAATCGCGAGCCGGCGATGCAGCAACAACACTTCAGCGCTCACCGCGCCCGTGACGCCGGGATTGCCGTCGCGATCGCCGCCGATCCACGAACCAAACGCCAGCCAGCGGCGCGGCGCGCGCACGCCCGGATAATGCCGCGCCAAGGCCCGCGTCATGTCCGACTGCAAACGCGGCAGCGTCGCGTACAACGTCGTGTCAAAATACCACAAACCCGTCTTCGCTTCGTCGGTGACCTCGGGCCGCGCCGAGCGACTGCGATCCGTCAACCACAACGAAGCGATTTCGCGCTCCACGCATTCCGCATCGAGTAACGCTGGATCGGTCAACAGCGCCGGTTGCGCCCGCAGCCGTAAAATTTCGCCTAAGCGACGCAGCTTGGTGAGCAGCGTGCGGCGTTTGGACTCGGTCGGATGCGCAGTGAACACCAGTTCGATGTTCAAGCGATCCACGAGCGCCTGCATCGCGGCCGCGCCCACCCCCCGACGCTTCAACTCTATCACCGCCGCTTCGATAGACTCACGCATGGGAGGTAGCGCCGTGGCATCCAAACCCCGCGCCGCTCGGCGGCGCCGCAATAATGTGATGCGGAAATTTTCCTCCGCGAGATTCACCAGTTCAAAATACAAGGTGAACGCCATCGCCTGATTAAAAGCATCCGTCGGCGACAACGCCCCGACTTCCGTCGCCAGCGAGCGCGCCGCGGTATCATCACCGGCGCGTCGCGCTTTGGCGCGCTGGCGCAACACCTCGACCGTCTGAAACGTCTCCGGCCCTTCGAGCCGCGTAATCACCCGCCCCAAAGCACTGCCGAGCGCCCGCACTTCAGCGCGCAAGGCGGTCATTTCCTGGAGAGCAGAGGAACGAGGGGAATTTTTTTTGGCCATGAACTCGACGCACGATGCAACGCGACGCACCATGGCAAAAGCTAAAACTACGCCAATTATCAAAACCCCGCCGGAGGCTTGCTTGCCCCCGTGCCCGCGCCTTTGCTCTGCGCGTGTTTCGTCGTTTCGTCTTCGTTTCAATTTTATTGCTGACCGCCTTCACGAGGCTATCGGCACAAACTCGCGCGCCCGCGCAAGATAGCGCCACCGGCCCCGCGCCGGCTGCGGCAGCGCGTCAACTCGACGTGAGTGCGGATCAGAGCGCGTTTGATTTCGCTTCAGGCGAACAAATCCTCACCGGCCACGCTCGAATGAGCGATGGCCTCACGCTGCTGACCGCTGACGAAATCCGCTACAACACGCGCACCGATATCGCGATCGCCACCGGCCACGTCACGCTCACGCGCGGCCCCCAGCGTTTGCTCGCCGATCAACTCACTTACGACCGACGTGCGACGTCATTCGCTGCGCAATCGATCCGCGTGGGGTATTATCCCTTTTATGTCCGCGGCGCGTCTGCCGCCGGCACGCTCAACGAAATTAACGTCACCGATGCCACCGTCACCTACCGCGAGCCCGGTCCGTGGCAGCCCACGGTGCAATCTTCGCGCATTCTCTACGCCCCGAGCCGCAACCTTCGCAGCGAGAACACCCGCTTTGGCCTCGGTAACGCACAGCCGTTTCCGTTGCCGCGCATCCAGCAAAACCTCAACGAACCCCTCATCTCCTACCTCACCTTTACTGGTGGTTATCGCAAGGCCCTCGGCGCTTACGTCGAAGGCGGCCTCCGCATCCCGCTTCAAGAGGGCGTGAAAATCGGCGGCGATGTCGGTCTTTACACGGCCCGCGGTCTCATGGCCGGACCTTCGGCTAGCTACATCGGCGAAAACGAGGGACGTGATCTGCACGGTTATTTTCGATCCGGTTTCATCCGAGATCATGGCGACAAGCTGACCGACATCCTCGGCGAACCCGTCCCGACCAATCGCGGCTACATCGAGTGGCAGCACTCGCAGCGGCTCGGCGAAAATCTCACGCTCGCCGGCCAGATTAACGCGTGGCGCGACTCGGAAGTTGTCCGCGATTTCCGCCCGCGCGCCTTTTTTCCGGTGCAAACGCCCGATACGTTTATCGAGTCTGTTTATACCGGTCACAATTACTTCATCTCATTATTCACGCGGCTGCAGCCAAACTCGTTCGACTACGTCCAAGAACGTCTCCCCGAGCTGCGCTATGATTTGATGCCGAGCGCCCTCGGTTTCGGCGGTCTCTACCAACGCGCCCAAGCCAGCGTCGTCTCCCTGCGCGATCGGCCGCCCGCTCAAGTCGGTCCGCGCCTCGTTAGCGACCGCGCCGACGCGTACTACGCCCTCACCCGTCCGTTCACGCCGCGGGAATGGCTCGCCGTCACTCCGACCGCTGGCGCACGCGTGACGCACTACGCCAACACCACCGGCGCGAGTGTGCCCGGAGGTTACACCCGCGTCCTCGGTGAAGTCGGCCTCGACGCCTCCCTGCGCGCCAATGCCACCTACGCCTACCACAACGCCCAGTGGAAAATCGATGGCCTCCGCCACTTGATCACGCCGAAGCTCAGTTACCGTTACATCCCGCAAGGCGACCTCGGACGGCGCTTCATTCCCGCCATCGACCGCCGCGAGCCGCTCACCAGCTACCTCCGCCCGCTCGGGCTCGGCGACCAACGCAATCTCGACGACCTCCACGCCACCAACACACTCCGCCTCGGCCTCGACAACACCTTCCAAACCCGCGACCAAACTTACGGTTCGCGCGACCTCTTGGTGTTCAACCACGCCTTGGATTTCCGCTTTCACCGCGAGCCCGGCCAACGCGATTTTTCCTCCGTCCATACCGAGCTCGCCGTCATGCCGGCCTCTTGGTTTCAGTTCGACGCCTACGAAAGTTTCACGCCGCAGACCGGCACGCTCCAAGAACTCAACTCCGGCATCACCATACGCGACGGCAACGCTTGGTCGCTGCGCTTCGCCACCAATTTCCTCCGCCGCGAGAGCGAAGACTACCGCATCGAAGGCCGCGCGCACCTTAACGAAGCCTTCGATGTCCTCGCCCGGCTCCAGTACGACGCGCGCACCCGCCGCCTCAACGAACAAGCCTACGGCCTCGTCCATAACCTAGATAACACTTGGCTGATTGAGTACGTCGTTTCCGTTTACTCTGGCCGACGCCGGGAAAACGGCTTCGGTTTCAACCTTCAGATCGAGGCCCGCAACTACTGAGCCGCCCCGTGCCGCTCGCAGCGCTCAGTCGCTGCGCTGCCCGCGCCGCCGGCCGCGCCGCTCCACGCACGCCCTCGCCGCATCCGTCCTTTTCCGCATTCATCCTTCAATCTTCATTTTTCCCACTCATGAGCCTCTCCGGTAGCCAACAGAAAATCTTCCTCCGCCTCGTCACCGTCTTGCGCCCTCACTGGCACACCGACCCATCGCTGCCCCTGCGCATCCAGCAGGAATTCGCCGCCAATCGCTCCTTCGGTTCCCGCGACCGCAAACTGTACCGCGAGCTGCTTTACACCACGTTGCGCTTCCTGCCTTGGATCGAGCCCCTCTTCGACACCGATCCGACCCGCGCCGCTCAATGTGTGGCCTGGCTCGCCGCCGATCTCCCCGCCACCCGCGCCTACCGCGCCGGCACCTGCGGCGATTGGCCCGCCTGCCCGCCCAGCGTCGCAGCCAAAGCCAAACACCTCGGCGCCGATCCCGCGACGGTCCTGCCCGCGTGGCTCCCGCGCCATTGCCCCGCTGCCGGTCTGGCCCCCGATCTCGACGCGCTCCATTCCCGCGCCGCCCTTTGGCTCCGCCTCCAAACTCCCGACGCCACTCCCGTTCTCGCCGAATTCACCAGCCTCGGTTGGCCATCCCGCGTTTCCCGCGTTGTGCCCGGCGCCGTGGAACTCCTTGCCGAAGCCGACATCACCAAAACCAAAGCCTTCCTCGCCGGCCTCGTCGAAGTCCAAGACCTCGGCTCTCAAATGATCCTCGCCTCCGCCGGAATCGCCCCCGGCGGACGTTGGCTCGACGCCTGTGCGGGCGCCGGCGGCAAATCCCTCCAACTCGCCGCTATCCTCGGCCCGACCGGCCACATCGACGCCTACGATATTCGCCCGAGCGCCCTCAAAGAACTCCAGATCCGCGCCCAACGCGCTCATCTGAACCAGATCGCCCTACTCAACGCCACGCCCACCGGTCTCTACGACGGCGTGCTCGTCGATGCCCCGTGCAGCGGCTCCGGCACGTGGCGCCGCGCACCGCACCTTAAGTGGACCACGACCCCCGCCCAAGTCACCGCCGCGGCCGCCACCCAACTCCAACTGCTCACCACCTACTCCGCCCACGTGCGTCCCGGCGGCCGCCTGCTCTACGCCACGTGCTCGCTTAGTCGCTTTGAAAACGAAGCCGTCGTCGCCGACTTCCTTGCCGCCAACCCGGCCTTTAAACCCGAGGCTCCCGCACAGAATTTCGGCTTCACCGCCGACCCAGCCACCGGCGGGCTCACGATTCTCCCTTCCCGCCACAACACCGACGGCTTCTTCGTCGCCGCCCTCCTCCGCGCCTAAAATCCGCCCGCAGTTTTTATTTGCCGCGCCCCGCCGCCGCCCAAACCTCTCTCTTCACCGTGGCTCCCGATACCGACTACCGCATCAAGCTCCAGGTCTTTGAAGGCCCGCTCGATCTTCTGCTTTTCCTCATTCGGAAAAACGAAATCGACATCTACGACATCCCCATCGAGTCGGTCACCAAACAATACCTTGAAGCCCTCCGCGCGATGCAATCGCTCGACCTTGAAGTCGCCGGCGAATTTTTCGTCATGGCCGCCACGTTGATGGAAATCAAGAGCCGCATGCTCTTGCCGAAAGGCCTCCACGCCATCGACCCCAACGCCAACCCCGAAGACGACATCGATCCACGCTGGGAACTCGTCCACCAGCTCCTCCAATACAAAAAATTCAAAGAGGCCGCCGGCGAAATCGCCGCCATTATTCGCCGCCAGCAAGACCTCATGGAGCGCCACGTCTCCGCCCTTAGCGCGGAACTCGAGGACCGTCCCCTCAAAGCTGTCGGCCGTATCGAGCTTTGGAATACGTTTAACATTGTCCTGCGTCGCCTCGCCGAAAAACTCGTCGTCGGAGAAATCCAAGACGAGTCCATCACCGTCTCCGACCAGATGGAGTGGCTCCTCAGCCGCATCCAGACCGAGAAATCGTTTATCTTCTCCCACCTCTTCCCTCAAGGCACCACGCTGCGCGAACTCGTCGCTACCTTCCTCGCCGTCCTCGAACTCACCCGCCTTGGTAAACTTCGCATCGCTCAGAACGAATCCTTTACCGACATCGTCTGCTCCGCCCGCGAGGAAAACCCACTTGAAACTCCGGCCGACCCGGCCACGGTCCTCGCGTGAGCAAACCTCGCAAACCCAGCCCCCCGAAAGCCGGCCTCGTCGGCCTCGGCCTCGACAACACCGACGGCCACAAACGCCTCACCACGGGTGAGCAATTCGCCATCGTCGGAGGCTCCGCCGAGACCCACGACCGCATGACCGAGACCGTCGTAAAAACCTTCGAAGAACTCAAAACCCGCGGCAAACCCCTCCACAAAGTCGAGCCCCAGGAACTCGCCGAGATTCTCCATAAATCCACTCCGCGCTGATTCCCTCGCTTGCGTTTGCCGCCATCAAGCCCCTCTTTTCAACCTACATCCTTCATTACTATGTCCGAAAAAATCGCCAACCTCACCACCGATAATTTCAAGGCCACCGTCGCCGCCGCCACCACGCCTCTGCTCGTCGATTTCTGGGCACCCTGGTGCGGCCCCTGCAAAGCCATCGCACCCATCCTCGAAGAACTCGCCACCGAGATGACCGGCCAAGTTCAGATCGCCAAGGTCAACATCGACGACAACGACTCAATCGCCGCCGATTACGGCATCCGCGCCATCCCCACGATGCTCCTCTTCAAAAACGGCCAAGTCGCCGAGCAACTCGTCGGCATGATGCCCAAAGCCGCCATCAAAGCCAAAATCACGGCCCACATCTGATCGCCCCGCGCTGCTAACCGAAAACTTCCGGCCCCGACGTTTCTCCGTCGGGGCTTTTTTGTGCGCTCTGCGCTCCCGCCCGAACGCTTCCCCATTGCGCCGTTCCGTGCTCCCGTCCCAACTCGCCTCAACCCCTACGCTCCAGTGAGTTCAAATCTTCGCCATCTATTCCCTTCCGCCCTCTACCACGCCCTCGCGCTCACGCTCGCCTGCGCCCCGCTTCTCCGCGCCGCCACACCCAACCCCGCGCCCCAAAAAATTAAAGACATCGTCATCTACGAAAACTCGCGTTTTCACTCCGCGTTTCCGTCCGTCATCCGCCGACCCGACGGCGAATTCCTCCTTTCCTTCCGTCGCGCCCCCAACCGCAAAATATTTGGCGAAGCCGGCAACAATCACGTCGATCCCAACAGCCAACTCATGCTCCTGCGCTCGCGGGACGGCGTGACGTGGTCCCCCGAACCCACGCTCCTCTACGCCGATTCTTTCGGCGGCGCCCAAGACCCCTGCCTGCTCCAACTCCGCGACGGCACTTTGCTCTGTTTTAGCTACGGCTGGAGTTTTCTCCGCCCGGACGGCGTCGCGAAACTCAAAGCTCCATTTCTCCAAAATTTTCCCGGCTCGATCTTCAACGGCGGATACTACCTGCGCTCGACCGACGGCGCTCAATCTTGGACCGGCCCGTTCAAACCACCCCATCTCGCCGTCGAAATTCTCCACGATCCCTTCGGCCAACCGATCGCCGCCTACAATCGCGGCGCGCCCATCGAGGGCCGCGACGGGCGTCTTTATTGGGCCTGCGCCGCCACCGACCGCGAAGCCCCGCGCCGCACGTCCACTTATCTCCTCATCTCCAGCGATCAGGGGCGCACGTGGAGTTATTCCTGTCCCATCGCCACCGATTCCGCAGCCTCCTTCAACGAAACCTCTCTCGTCGAAACGCCCTCCGGCGCCCTCGTCGCCTTCCTGCGCAGTGAAGGTCTCGAGGACGACGCCTGCCTCGCCCGCTCCACCGACGGCGGTAAATCCTTTCAACCGTGGCAACGTCTCGGTTTCCGCGGCCACCCGCTCCACGCCCTACGGCTACCCGACCAACGCGTTCTTCTCACCTACGGCTACCGCCACGCGCCACTCGGCATCCGCGCCCGCATCCTCAACCCCGAATGCACTGACGCCGCCACCGCGCCTGAGATTATCCTGCGAGCCGACGGCACCACCACCGATCTCGGCTACCCGTGGTCCGTGCAGATCGACGCGCACCACGTCCTCGTCGCGTACTATTTCAAAGACGCCAGTCCGATCCAACACATCGCCGGTACGATTTTAAAAATCGACTGAGCTTAAAAAAGCCCCGCGTCCCGTCCGCGTTCAGAGCACAAACCCCGCCGCCGCCAACCCTGCGTAGGCCGCGAGTAATTTTCCTGAATCGCCAAGCAACGCGATCAACTCCGCGGGCGTCCGGGTCTCGCGCAAACGCCGCGCATGCCGCCACGCCACCGGCGCCAACACCAACGGCAACAAACACCACGCCGAAAAATCGCGCGCCCAAAACACCACCGGCATCACCCCCGCGACCACGAGCGAGCCCGTGAACTGCGCCCGCGCAAATCTCAGTCCGAATCGCACCACGAGCGTGCGCTTCCCCGCGACCGCATCCGTCGCCGCGTCGCGATAGTTATTCACGACCAAAATATTCGCTGCCAACAACCCCACCGGCACAGCCGCGAGCCACACGTCGATCGTGAGCGCGCCCGCTTGCACGAAGTACGTCGCACCCACTGCTACGAGTCCAAAAAATATAAACACAAACACATCGCCGAGCCCGTTATAGCCCAACGGCCACGGCCCGCCCGTGTAAGCCACCCCGCACACGATGCTCGCGACTCCGATCAAAATTAGCCCCGGCCCGCCCCAAGCAATCAAGCCGAGCCCGGCCACAAACGCCGCCGCAAACACCGCGATCATCGCCCGCCGCATTACCTCGGGCCGCACCCAGCCCGCCGCCACCGCGCGCAACGGCCCTACCCGCGTCTCCGTGTCCGCACCTTTCATGTAATCAAAATAATCGTTCGCGAAATTTGTCCCGATTTGGATCAACCCCGCAAACAACAGACACAGCGCGGCCGCCCCGAAATCCGCGCGCCCCACGTGCGCCGCGAGCGCTGTTCCCACCAGGACCGGGGCCAACGCCGCGGGCAAAGTCCGCGGCCGCGTCGCACTGAACCAAATCTTTAAAAACGTTGGAGGATTCACCGCGTTCACCGGCAAAAACTGCGCGCGATTCCCATGAGCTGTCAAAGGCTGCGTCCAACCGGCACCGTTGGCGCTTCGGGCCGAAAGGCCTGTTCCGGCGCCACGCGCAACATCCGCTCGAGCTCCCGGATGCGCGTCAAAACTAAGGGCGCGTCCGCCGCTTCGTCGTCGCGCGGCAACTGCGGATACAAGGCGCACAACCACGCGTAAGCCTCGGCGTTGCGCCCTTGTCGTTTCAACAGCTCGGCATAAATCCGCGCCGCGTAATACGGCCCGCCTTTTTCTTCCCATGCTTGTCGATAACTCGCCGCCGCGGCGCCGACATCACCCAATTTATTCAGCTCGATGTGCGCTTGCTCGATCGACAGCGCGATCGTGTCGGACTGCACGTGCCGCGCCGCCGCGATCTGCGCCAGCGCCAGGCGCGCGTGCTCGATCTCGATCACACGCCGTCGCGTTTCCGGCACCGCATCGTAGCCGCCCTCGGCGTCGATGCGCCACACCGGCAAATCGTACGCCAAAATACGCGCCCCGTTCAGCCAAAAATAAAGTGGCCGCGGGTCCACCGCCACCACGGCGCGCAACAACGTCTGCGTACCCGGCAAATCGCGTTGCTCCCATCCCGCGTACATCCGGATCCACAAAAAATCTGCCGCCAAGGCGCGGAATCCTCCGAGCCAACCCAAAAGCGCGCCCGCCCCCGGTGAGGCCGACAGCGTCCCACGTTGCGCCGTCGCCGCCGGGGCCGCCGGCCAAACACGGTTGAGCAACGCCCCCGTCAACGCGAGCGCCCCGACCGCGATCAAAAGCGTGCGCAGCCTAGACTTCACGTTCGCGAAAAGAGCGGACCGCCAGCGCGAGCGCGACCGCCGCATAGACGGCTGCGTAAGCGGTCACCTGCGCGAGCCCGCTCCACGTCCAAGCTCCGTCGGCGGGTAACGCGAAGCGTTGGAAATCAGGAAACATCCAATGAATCAGCGTCGCCGGCACGGTCATGAGCGAGGCGCCGTTACGCTCGTACGCCGCCTGCGCGAGGCCCTGCAAATGACAGATCACAAAACCCGCGCCGCCCGCCATCACCGCAAAAATCTGCGTCTGCGCAAAGCTCGCCGCGAGCAAAGTCCCGGCCGCGAGCAACGCCAATTTCAGCGCGTGCAAATACGCCGCGATCCACACCGCGCCGAAATTCACGGCGTGCGCCGCCGCCCATGTCTCGGGTTGGTCGACTTGCAACGCGAGTTGCCGTTGCCCCAAAACGCCAACGAGCGTCGCCGTCAACCCGCCGCAAAACGCGACCGCCACCACCGCCACGCCGACAAATTTGCCGAGGAGAAATTCCGTGCGCCACACGGGTTTGGCCAGCAACGTGAGCGCGGTGCGGTGTTCGATTTCACTGAAAAACAGCTGCGCCGTGAGCGCGACAGTGAGCGCGGCGCCGAAGGCGGCTATCGCCCCGTCGCCGAAATCGGCGATGAATTTCAGCTCCGATACGCCGAAGTTAAAATCCCGCAGCCCGCGCACTCCGAGCACCAAACCCGCGGCGATCAACACGAGCGCGTGGAGTAATTTTTGGCGCAACGCCTCGCGCAGCGTGACGCCCGCGATCAAGCCCACCCGACGCAACGAAAACGGCACGGTGTTCATGGCGCACGTTCCTCCGTGTGCTGCCGGTTGCGCTCCACGCGTTCGATAAAGATCTGATCGAGTCGCGCGGAGTGACCACCGAGCGCCGCCGCTGTCTTGCCACGCGCGGCGAGCCATTGCGCCAGCTCGGCCTGCTCGACGGAGTTGAGCGTGTCGGTTGAATTTTTACCCTCGGCGGACAACGCCGCCACCGTGCCGCAAGCGAGCAAGCGGCCTTTGTCGAGGATGGCGACGCGGTCGCAGACGTCCTCAATCTGCGCGAGCAGGTGCGAGGTGATGAGCACGGTTTTACCGCGGGCCTTGAGTTCGCGGATGAGCTCGGTGATCGCCGCCGCCCCGATGGGATCCACGCCCGCCGTCGGCTCGTCGAGAATCACCAGTTGCGGATCATGCACGAGCGCCTGCGCGAGGCCGATGCGTTGCAACATGCCCTTAGAATACGTTCCCACGCGTCGATCCGCCGCCTCCGCGAGCCCGACCCAAGCAATCACTTCGACGACGCGCGCTGTGAGGGTCTCACCCTGCAAACCACAGATGCGGCCGTAAAACGTGACGAGTTCGCGCCCACTCAAGAACCGATAAAAGTTGGGCGCCTCCGGCAGGTAGCCGACGGCCAACCGCGCCTCGACGCGCTCGCTCGACACGCCAAACACCCGACACGCGCCCGACGTGGGCCGCAGCAAACCTAGAACAACTTTGATCGTCGTGCTCTTGCCGGAGCCGTTGGGCCCGAGCAGACCAAAAATTTCCCCGGGGGCGATCGCGAGGCTGAGATTGTCCACCGCGCGCAGTCGTACGCCGCGCAAGCCCAAGGCGAAATCCTTGGTCAACCCGCTCAATTCAACCGCCGGTGAGCCCCCAGCCCTCATTTGATCACAAACCCGCTAAATTGAGCAGGTCGCGCCGCTGGGTAACGCTCGACCTTTCGCACGTAGCCATGCATCCGCTCGCTGACGGCCTCGATAAAAGCAGCCACGACTTCCGGCCGGCCCTCGGCCTCGAGTTGCACGCGGCCGTCAGGTAAGTTTTCCACCCAGCCGGCAACCTCAAATTCGCGGGCGACTTGGAGCGTCGCATAGCGAAAACCGACCCCTTGGACTCGTCCCGTAAATATTGCTCGCTCGTGATGCACGTCAGCCATGTTGCGAACAAGGTAGCTGCGGCGCCGGATGGCGTTCAATCCGCAAAACACGCGATATGAGCCCAGATTTGGATTTTAGTTTGCATTCCCGGAATCCGCCCGCTCATTTCCAGAGAACCTGATGAGTAACTTCAATTCTGACGGCCCCTCGGGCAACGAGTGGGAAGAGCGCGGCGATCTCGCTTGGAACGAATTCGACTGGGAGCGTTACCTGCGCGAGCAGGACGAATCAATCGGTCGTTACCAAAAATTTTACGAAGCCTCCATCGACACGCCCGACCGCATCGATGCCGTCGCCGCCCAGATGGGCTGGAGCCTCGAAGACTGGACCGAAGAAGGCGGCGAAATCCCCGATTCCGACGACGACGAGGAAGACGACGAAGAAGAATTCCCCGACAAAGGCGACGTCTACACGCTGCACAAAAACCCGATTTTCATCGCCACCAAAGCGATCACCCACTCCCTGCAACACACGTGGTCACAAGCTGCCGGGGATGCGCATCAACTGCCCGCGCCGGTGTCACTGAGCCTGCTGACCGCGCTGCATCGCGGCGAAGATCAGGCCATCCAGGCGATTCACGCCCTCGATTTCGGCGATTACGCAATGGCGATCAGTCTATTCAAGCGCGCGCTCAACGTGCTCAACAGCACCTTCGCCTTACTCAATTCCGACGAAGCCGGTCGCCAACCTGCCGTCGTCGCGTTTCGGGTCTATGCGTTGCCCCGACTCTTTGATTTGCGCGAAATCTGGCTGCGCGTGATCAACGAATGCCGCGAAGAGCTCGAGCGTCCCGCCGACCCGGAAGACGACGAAGAGTGAGAATTTGGTCCGTTTAACGGACTAAGATGAGGGGAAGTTGAAAAACGCCTTGCCCTTCGTCGAGGTGCTTCATTGGTTATCGAACTGCTTCGGAGAGGTGGCTGAGTGGTCGAAAGCAGCGCTTTGCTAAAGCGCCGTAGGTGTAAAAGCCTACCGGGGGTTCGAATCCCCCCCTCTCCGCCAGTTTCGACGGTTTGGCCATCACGGCATATCAGTTGGCGAAAGATATCCGCGTGCTGTAGTTACCCCGATTTGACGGGCACGTGACCTGCCCTGGATGACTAGAGACCGTAGAACTCTCCGGGCACTAGAATTGAAGGATCTAAAAAGACAAAATCTGCCCTCGAGACGCGGCGAACCGAGTGCCCATCCAAATCATGGAGGATTTCCAGCCGTAGAAGGGCCTCGGTTTTCGCTCCTACCTCACCGAATTCAGCATTTTTAATATCATTAATGATTGCTTAATTATAAATATCACATTTAAATTATCAAATGTTATCGCTTAAAAACGAGACTGACATTATCCGTGAGGCCCGCGACCTGATCCGCGCCCACCGCATGGCGCTGTCGTGGCGGCAGGACGATCTCGCCAAACGCAGCGGCCTTGGGATCGCGACGCTGCGCCGTTTCGAGAGCACCGGGCGCATTGGATTTGCGGGCCTGGCGAAACTGTTGGCCACGCTCGGGCTAACCGATCGATTCCTCGGCGCGCTGATACCACCGGCGCCCGCCCCCAAAGACATCAACGAATTTCTCGCGGCGGCGCCTGCGCCCGCCCGCCAACGCGCGCCTCGTCGGGCCAAAGGGAACTAAGTCATGGCCGAGCCCCATCTCCTTCGTCTGCGCTTCCTCGGCGCCCCCATGGGCACGCTGGCGTATCGCGCCGACGGTCCGTTTCACGCGCTGGAATTGGAGCGCGAGTTCATCGCTACCGGCCACGACATTTCGCCGCTGAATCTACCGCTCGATAGTTTCTCCCGCGGACCGCGTGTGTTTCGACCCGGCGATTCGCCGTTCGACGGCGGACTGCCCGGGCTCATCGCCGACTCTCTGCCGGATTCGTGGGGCGCGAGAATGCTGAAGCTCGAAGTTCCAGGGCTGCAAACCATCTTGGGCAAGCTCGCCGCCATCGGCGAACGCGGTCCGGGCGGAATCACCTTTGAACCGGCACTAGGCAAAGGCGCCGACGACGAGGCGGTTTCCACTTCCCTCGCCGGCTTGGCGCGCGACGCCGCGCAACTGGCAAAAACTCCCGCCGTCCTTAGGCCCGAAGACGTCAGCGCCGCACTCGCCCGGGGCGGCGGCAGCCTCGGCGGGGCCCAGCCCAAAGTGGCAGCACACCTCCCCAATTCCGGTGACTTCCAGCAGCTGCAGCACATCCTGATCGGCGGCGCGACGCCGCCCGGCCAGGTGCCGAGCGTCGTTAAACTATCACCGCTCGACGACGAGAGCGGCGGCGCTGTCGAATTCGCATTCTGGAAAATGGCGAAAAACGCCGGCATCCGCGTCCCGCATGCGTGCCTCGTGTATGATGGCGAACGCCGCCATTTCGCCAGCGCGCGTTTTGATCGCACCCAGCGACTTGATGGCACCTGGGGCCGGCGTCACGTCCACACGCTGAGCGGGTTCCTGCACCGGCGCGCCTCCGACGGCCAAATCGACTACGAAGAATTCATCCGATCCGCCCGGACTCTCGGCGGCGCGGAAGAGGCGCGAGAATGCTTCCGGCGCGCCGTCTTCAATCTGCTCACCACCAATCGGGACGACCACGGTCGCAATCACGCGTTTCTCTACAATGAAACCGAACGAACATGGACCCTCTCGCCGGCCTACGACCTCAATCCGAATGTCGCCAAT
>CANFSZ010000020.1 GCA_947449835.1 Opitutia bacterium | reverse complement strand
TCGAGGCTAATGGAGTAGTCATCTTCTTCGACTGTGGGGGTAACTTTCATTTCCACGCCGACGTTGCGCGAGGTGAACTGTTGCGGCGTGCCAGCAGTGATGGTGACGCCAGCTCCACCCGTTCCGGTTCCGCTGGATGAACCAACCTGGCTTTGGATTTCTCCGTAGCTTTGCGGATAACGCATTTCCTGAGCGACAACGATATTTGCAGGGTTGCCAGAAAGAACGGTTACTTTGGGAGAACTGAGAAGATCGCTGCCTTGTTTTTGAGACAGTGCACGTATCGCCGCGGTGACGTCAAACTCGCCAACGAAACCGGTAATGTTAGCCAGAGCCGCAGCTGTCGAACCGAGCGAAACTCCACCAGGGATAGTGGAGGGCGCAATGGGAACGGTCAGATTAGGTCCGCCACTGGCGGCGGTTGAACTGATCGTGAGAGCATTGCCGTTGGAGGTGCTTGGAAATGCGCCGGCGAGCGAGCGATTCACGCTTTCCGTGGCGTAGGTTTCGCGCGGAGTGAATACTTGGCGACCGTTGCTATCGAGAATCGGGGCGCCCGTGGTGGGATTGACCTGCGCGACGCCGCGGCGGGACATGTTCCATTTGACGCCGAGTTCTTCGAGGGCGCCTTCCTGGACTTCCATGAACTTCGACTCGATCTCGACTTGGCGGACGTCGTTGTAACGGGAGAGGATGTTGCGGATGCGTTCGACGTTGCGAGCGGTCTGCGTGACGATGATGGCGGAGCCATCGTAGGCGAGGCTGCTGCCCTCGACCGTGAAACTCACGCCTGCTTGTTGGAGGAAGCTCTTCATCGAGCCAGCTTCACCGCCGGTGACCGTCACCCCTTCGGTGGGCGTCTCGGTTTTGCCGGTGCCGCCGATGCCGGTCATACGGAGGACGGTGGCGCGGGTGATCGGGAAAAAGGCGGTCTCAAGGTTGCTCGTTTCACCACCGGGGCGCACGACGACGGCGTCGGCTTGGACTTCATATTGGTAACCGGCGGACTCGGTGACGAAGTCGAGGATGCGTTTGAGCGAGGCGTTGCGAAGCGTGAGGGTGACCGACGGAGTTTTGTTGGACGGATCGATGAGGACGATGTTGGCGCCTTTATTGCCGATGCCGGTGGTGTCGTATTCTTCGGAGGCGGCGCTCAAAGCGGCGACGACTTGGCCGATCTCGGCGCGGGTGAAACTCACGTTGGGCAGAATGATGTCGTTGAGTTTTTTCTGAAGCGGGGCGGTCGCCGCGGTGGCAGCATCGTCGCGGGTGCGTTCTTGATAAATACCAGGGCGCTGCCAGCCCTTGGCTACTTCTTCGAGAAGTTGCGTGCGGGTTTTCTCGCGGTTAAGGGCGCCAGTCTCGGCTTTTTCTTGGGCGATGCGGAGCAGGAAACCTTTGGCGACGGTGTTGTCAGGAGATTGGGCTTCGACCGCGCGGAAGGTGCTTTGGGCGCCGTCGATGTCGCCGGCGACGTATTGAGCGCGGCCTTTGGCGATGAGGTCGTTGGTGGCGGCGCGCTCGGCGAGGAAAGAGGCATCGACACCGGGGGTCGACGATGAGTTGTTTTTGCGGGCGGCGCTGGACTCCGCGCGCTCGACTTGGCGATTCAAGCTAGCGAGGCGGGTGTTGCTAGGTTCGAGCTCGGTCGCGCGGGCGAGCGAAGCGCGGGCGGCGGTGGCGTCAGCTTGGGCGATTTGAGCTTGGGCTTGGTCGAGGAGAACGGCGGCTTGGTCGCGCTTGAGTTCGGCGATGGTTTTTTGCGTGAGAGCGTTGGCCGGAAGCGCGGCTTGGGCGGCTTGGAGCGTGGCGAGTGCTTCGGCATACCGGCCACTGGCGGCTTGGGTGCGGGCGGTGGCGCGCTGGGTGGTGGCGTTGGCTAGAGCGGTCTTGATACGGGCGGATTCAGCCGCGACGAGGGCGTCGGCCTCGGCTTCGGCGGAGGCGGTTTGCGCGACGAGTTGACCCATCGGCAGTGCGAGGGTCAGCGCGAGGGCGGTGACGAACAGGCAGAGGAGCGACGGGGCGAGGGACTTGGATTTCATGGCAGGAAAAAGCGATTAGGGTGAAAGCGGAGCGGTTTCAGTGGGGTCGAAGCGAAGGGGAAGCGTGCGGCGCACGGGCGCAGCGAGATCGGGGGCGGTCTTCGTGACCTCGATGGTCGCGGGATCGGTCGCGATGCGCTCGATGCGGTAGGTCGTGGCGCCGGATTTGACGGTATCACCGGCGAGGACTTCGCGCGGGGCTGATTCGCCCTCAAGGGCGACGAGGCCGAAGACGTTGCCCGTGAACTGGCGTTCGCGCTGCGTGAGCGTGAGGTCGCGTTTAGCGCGTAGGTCGTGAATTGTAGCCGTGGCAACGCGTTGGCTGAAGCTCGTGCTTTCGGGGATCACGATGGCCTCGGCACGGACATTGAAGGCTTTGATTTCGAGAGCGAGATCGGCGACGCGGTGTCCGGCAGAAGCGAGAAAAACCTCGCCCGTACGCCGGTTTTCAAAAATGCCCCGGGCCGCCCCTACCCCACCGACGTATCCGATCAGTTGTATGCGAAACGGCTCAGGCCGCACGCTCACGAGTTCGAGGCCAAAGGGCGCCTCGACGGCTTCATCGCCGGTGAGCGGCGCTGACACCGCGAATTGGCGGGTGCGGGTGTTGTAGAAAATCTCCGGCGGAGTAAACAGATCGTACAACCAATCGCGTCCGCGCGCCAAAGCGCTCGGAGCCTCCCAAACGGTGTTTTTCACCACGGGCGCATCAACACCGACCGGCACGTAAGGCGCGGCCGTGAGCGCAGGCTGACTGAGCGTCGCCGTTGATTGCGCGCGCCACGTCAGCCCGCCAAAGACCGACGACGAGACCACGAGCAACGAGGTCGCAACAATCAAAAGCGTTTTAGGTGAAGGCGACGCGCTCATGGGGTGGCCGCCACAACGGCGTTAACGGGCGCGAGCTCGACGTACTCGACGGTGACCGTGAATTTGGAAATCGATTTGGCGACGAGGGGCGCGATCGTCGCCACCGGTTTAGCGGCTTTGGCAACCGGCGCGGAGAGCACGATAGAAACTGCGGGAGCGACGGGTTGAGACGGCGCCGCCACGTCTTCCGCGGGCGCAGCTAAGATGTCTTCGCCAGCGGCGGGTTCGACTTCGACCGAGCGCACGATGATCGGCAGTTCAAAGCTGGCGAGTTGGTTGAGCAACGCGCGTAAAGCGGCGGTTTGTCCCGTGAAAATCAGGCGAAAACCGGAGACCTCCACGAGACCCGGCGCCTGCGCGGAGAGGCGCGCGTCGAGGTCGAAATAATCCGGAGAGAGCGTGGCGGAACTTTCCAAGGGCGCAGGCGGAGCAGCGGCGGGATCAGCGGCGGCGGCGGCAAGGGCTTCGTTACGCGCTTTGCGCTCGTCGGCGTGGAGCGGACGTTCGCGTTGGACGGCGAGGAGTGCACGGGGCCGCGCCGCGAGGAGCGCATCGACGAGGTAACTCGCGACGAGACGTTGACGGAACACAGGCTCGATGAGCGCGGTTTCAGGACCTTCGTTCGCGTACAACGAAAAACCAAAATAGGCCGCACCCGGGCCGATGAGCACCCCTTGTTTTTGCGCCAAGGCGCGCGACTTCGACACAAAGGTCGCGAGATCAAAAAACGCATCGGTGCGCATCGCGGGCGGCTTGGTGGCGACGAGACGCGCAGCCGCGGGGCCGCGGCCCCGTAGCTCGGACTGCATGGTCGCGAGGGCGCTTTGGGCCCGCTTGAGATCAGCCTCGATCAACGCCGCGGTTTCACGCGAAGGCGCGGGCACAGCGTCGGCGACGGCTTGAATTTGCGCGCGGACGCGGACGAGTTTTTGTTCGGCCACCTGGACGGCGGACGCGCGCTCCCAGATGCACCACGCTTCACCGGCGGCAAGCAGCCCAATGAGCGCGAGGGCGAGGTTGAAAAAATTGAGTTTCTTGAACGACATGGCGAGGACGTCCGGGCTTAAAGGGGGCGGCGTGCGTTCACGACGAGCGTGAAATCAAAACGCAAGAGTCCGGGTTGTTTGGTGTCGAAGCGTTCGTTTTCGACGGCGGTGATGAAGGGCGATTCAGTAAAGCCCGCGATGAGTTTTTTAACGCGCTCGTTGGATTCTTGGCTCACTTCGGAAACAGGATTGGCGACATCCAATAAGCGTCCGGAAAGAGTTAGCTTGAGCGCGGGGGCGGGCGCAGGCGCGGCAGGATCAGCGGCGGGAGCGGCGCTGGCGTCGAGCGGAGCGGAAGCTACAATTTGAATACGCTCGAGCCAGACGTCGCCGACTTTCGCGAGGCGAGCTTGAGTGTCGGCGAGGAAATCGAGCCAGTTTGCTTTGGTGGCGACGAGGCCTTCGAGGGAGGAGATTTGTTTCTTCGCGGCTTCGATCTGCGCCACGTTTTCGTTGTTGCGTGCTTCGAGGGAGCGCAGGGGACGGAGTTGGCTTTCGGCTTGGGTGACGAGCGCCTCGGCGCCGCTCGCACGGTGGTTCAAATAAAAGATAGGCGGGAGCAACGCGGCGACCGCAATTACAGCGGCGGCGAGGTAGCGCGGTTGGCGTTTGCGAAACGCGAGGGCCTCGGTGATCGCGGGCGGCAGAAGCGTGACGTCGGCGACGGGCTGGACGAGCGACACGGCGAGGCCGACGAGTTCGGCTAATTCGTGCGCGAGCGTTTCGGCCCCCGAGGCGCGGGCATCGGCGGAGACATCGACGCCGCGCAAGGCGTCATAGCGTTCGACGGGCAGTTTGAGGCGTTCGGCGAGGGTGGCCGGGAGTTCGCCGATCAGACTGCCGCCGCCGGTCACGTAAATGGCCGCGGGTTGCGGCGCGCCCGTCTGGCGGCGGTGATTAACAATAGAGCGCGTGAGTTCTAAGTGCAGGCGCCCAATGAAACCCGCGGCGGCGCGATGGACGGCGGCGCGGGCGGGTGAGTTTTCGGGCAGTTCGGAGCGGCCGGCGAGGACGGAGACTTTGAGCGTTTCGGCGGCCGCGAAGTCGATGCGGAGTTCTTCGGCGAGCGCTGCGGTGACGACGTTGCCCGCGAGCGGAAACGTACGGATATAAAAACGTTCGCCATCGAGAAAGAGCAGATGCGTCGAGCGCGCGCCAATGTTAATAACTAGGGCGCTGGCCGGTGCTTCCGGGTAGCTATAACGAAAGGCGGCACGGAGCGCGAGACTACCGGGCGTGGCGCGCTCGGGAGCGAAGCCAGCGGCATCGGCGGCGGCGCACAGTGATTGGAGCGCGTCGAATTTCGCGGCGGCAAACATGACGTCGAGATCGAAGCCGTCGTCGGCCATGACGACGTGATCCCAGACTACTTCAGCGAGTGGATACGGAATGTGTTGCGAGGCCTCGAAGGCGAGACTCTGGGCGCGCTTAGCGCGATCGAGCGCGGGGGTTTTGACAAACTTAGTGAGCGCGAGGTGACCAGGCACGACGAGGGCGCAGGGGCCGGAAAGATGCTCGCGAGCTGCAATCGCCGCCAACGATTGCGCGAGATGCTCCGACCAGCGGGCTTCGTGCGCAGGATCGGCGTCTTGGGCCTCGTGAGCGAAGTGTTGCAAGCTCAGACGACCCGAAGGCCCGGCGACAAAAATGCCGGCGGCAACATGACTCGCTCCTGGGTCTAAAGCTAAAACGCGTGGGGCTCGCATTACGTGAATGGAAAGATGCGATTTGAGATAAGTTTGGTCGGCAAGCGCAATCGTTTAGGGCGAGGTCCGCGCCGGAGGCGCGAGAGACGGTTCACGGCGCATGAAAGTTACCGTGTTATGAGGGTATTCTTGCGCGAAGGGGGTGAAATATTGCGGTTGTAACCAGCCATCATTGGCTGGGGCGCCGGCAAGAGCTGCGATTAAAAAGGCCCGACGCGCGGCCGCCTCCCCGAGCGCCGTCGCACTGGCCGCGCGCGCTGGGGCCACCGCCCGACCCGCCACGGCCAGTTCCACAGCCCAATAACGGGGCGCACTTTGAAGTTGATCGCGCTTCACCCATTCGGGCGGAAAATAAAAACGCACCTCCGAGCGCCCCGAGGGCAACGCCAGGCACTCGACTTCGGCGCGATAATACTCAGTCCGCGCGGTCGAGCTCGTGAGCGCCGGACTCTCGACGCCGACCGAAAGCTGAACGCGCACGCGACTCACCATGCGCCCTGGCGCATCGGGCGGCGGGACGACGTTTAGGCCTACCGTGGCCTCGAGCCAAGGCACGGAGGGATTACTCGCGGGCCGCGCCAGAGCAAAACGCACCGCCGCGACCTCGACCTCCGCGGCTCGGCAGAAAACGTGCGACCAAGCCAACCCTAAGGTCAGCACAAACCATCCGAGAACGTTCGCACGCTGGAGAAACACGGTGAAAAAAGTTGTGCAGCTAACGCCGAGCGTCACGCTCAATTAGATCACCGTTTAATTTTTCTCCGCGCCGCTGCGGCCCATGACCACACTCGCCAAGCCTCCCCTCGCCTACAAAATCGCCGTCCTCGTTTTCTTGGAAAACGCCGCGGGCGAACATCTGCTATTATTAAGAGCGAAGCCGCCGAACCTCGGTTTCTGGAGCCCCATCGGCGGGAAACTCGAAACGGCGATCGGCGAGTCCCCGTTTGAATGCGCCGTCCGCGAGACCCAAGAGGAGACCGGCTTCAGCATCATTGCCGACGATCTTCATCTCTTCGCCATGATCGCCGAGAAAGCCTACGAAGGCCACGCGCACTGGCTCATGTTTTTATTTCGCTGCCGACGTCCCATCCCGGCGCAGCCCGCCGATATGGAAGAGGGTAAATTCGGCTTCTTCAGCCGCGACGCCATCGGGACCACGGTGCCGATCCCCGAAACCGATCGCAACGCGCTCTGGCCGATCTACGACGAGTACCGCGATCGCTTCGTGGCGCTCAAGGCCGATTGCCAACCCGGCCGACCCATTCACGTCGAGATCGAGCAAATCACCCCGCCTAACAAGTAAGTCCGGCCGCGAAACAACGCTTGATTTCCAAAACTTCCGCCGAACACTTTACCTTTTAACCAGAAAACCACTTACCCGTGAGCAAGAAACCGAGCGCCACCATCGAGCAGAAACCCACCGCTAGCAACACCAGCCACGGCCAGGCCCCCATCAACGCCGCGCTGACCCAGGCCCAGAAGATCGAACTCTTCAGCCAAATGGTGCGCATCCGCCGCTTCGAAGAGCGCAGCCACCGCGCCTACACCGGCAAGAACGCCGCCGGCGGGGCCAACATCGGCGGCTTCCTCCATCTTTATAACGGCCAAGAGGCCATCGCCGTCGGTTGCTGTTCGCTCATGGGCAAACATGACCACGTCATCACCGCCTATCGCGACCACGGCCACGCCATCGCCGTCGGCATGGACACCAAGGCCCTCATGGCCGAACTCTACGGCAAAGTCACCGGTTGCTCCAAAGGCAAAGGCGGCTCGATGCATTTCTTCTCGCCCGAGCGCAATTACTGGGGCGGCCACGGCATCGTCGGCGGGCAAATCCCCCTCGGCGTGGGCCTCGCTTACGGCGTAAAATACAAGGGCCACAAAGGCTCCGCCATGGCGTTCATGGGCGATGGGGCCGTCAACCAAGGCGCCGTGCACGAGGCCTATAATCTCGCCGCACTCTGGAACCTACCCTGCATATTTGTCATCGAGAACAACGGTTACTCCATGGGCACCAGCCAAGCCCGCTCCTCCGCTGGCGACCTCGCCAAACGCGCCGAGGGATACGGCATGGCGTGGGGCGTCTGCGAAGGCCACGACGTTTACGAAGTCCGCGCGACGATGGATAAATTCCTCAAAATCGCCCGCGAGGAATGCAAACCCGCCGTCGTCGAGATCCGCACCTACCGTTACCGCGGCCACTCCGTCGCCGATCCGGATAATACTTACCGCACTAAGACCGAGATCGAAGACTACCGTCGCACCAAAGACCCGATCCAAGTCTTCCAGACCGCGCTCATAGCCGAAGGCGTTCTCACGACCGAGTCCGCTGAAAAAATCGACGAAGCAGCCCGCGCCGAAGCCGAAGCCGCCGCCGATTTCGCCGACGCGAGCCCCTACCCCACGCCCGAGGACATCCAAAAAGATGTATACTGGGAATCCGACAATCCCGACCAACGCACCTCCCAAGGCCGTTTGTTCTTCAACTGAGTCGCTATTTTTTAACTCCAAACTTTCCCGCGATGTCCCAACTCACTTACCGCGAAGCCGTCCGTCACGCCTTAGCCGAAGAACTCACCCGCGACCCTAACGTGGTCGTCATGGGCGAAGAAGTCGGCCAGTTCCAAGGCGCCTACAAAGTCACCCAAGGCCTACTCGAGAAATTCGGCCCCAAACGCGTCGCCGATACGCCCATCAGCGAAGCCGGTTTCATCGGCATGGGTATCGGTGCTTCGATGCTCGGCGTGCGTCCCGTCATGGAACTCATGTTCTGGTCGTTCTACTCGGTCGCCTTTGACCAGATTCTCAACAATGCCGCCAACGTCCGTTACATGTCCGGTGGCCAGATCAACTGCCCCATCGTCATCCGCGGCCCCGCCAACGGCGGCACCAACGTCGGCGCCACCCACTCGCACACGCCCGAAAACATCCTCGCCGCTCACCCCGGCGTGAAGGTCGTCGTCCCCTCGACGCCCTACGACGCCAAGGGCCTGCTCAAGTCTGCCATCCGCGACAACGACCCGGTCTTCTTCCTCGAAAACACCGTGCTCTACGGCGAAAAAGGCGAAGTCCCCGACGAGGAATACCTGATTCCGCTTGGTAAAGCCGACGTCAAACGTGAGGGTAAAGACCTCACGATCGTCACCTACGGCCGCCCCGTCATCCAATCGCTCGTCGCCGCCGAATTGTTGGCCAAAGAGCACGACATCTCCGTAGAAGTCGTCGACCTGCGCACCATCCGTCCGCTCGACATCGACACCGTCCTCGCCTCCGTGCGCAAGACGCACCGCGTTCTCGTCGTCGAAGAACAAAAGCCTTTCTGCGGCGTCGGCGCCCAACTCACCTACATGATTCAAGCCGAAGCGTTCGACGACCTCGACGCGCCGATTGGCCGCCTCTGCACTATCGATGCGCCCGCGATCTACAGCCCGCCTGTCGAAGCTGAGCAATTGCCCAACCCGCAACGCATCCTCAAAGCCGCGCTCGCGCTGCTCGACTAAGCCCGTCGCCGCCACTTCCTTCCCCCTACATTTCAGCTAACTTTTCACCCGTATGGCTAATATCACTTTAATGCCCAAACTCAGCGACACCATGACGGTGGGCACGCTGGTCAAATGGCTCAAAAAAGAAGGCGACGTCATCAAGACCGGCGACATGCTCGCCGAAGTCGAGACCGACAAAGCCACCATGGAGCTGGAAAGTTACTTCGACGGCACGCTCTTGAAAATTTTCAGTCCCGCCGGCTCCCAACTCCCGATCGGTGCCGCCCTCTGCGCCATCGGCAAACCCGGCGAAAAAGTCGAAGCCCCAGCGCCCAAAGCTGCACCTGCCGCAGCCCCCGCCCCCGCCGCACCCGTAGTTACCACCCCGGCTCCAGCGCCCGTCGCCGTGGCCGCTCCAGCTCCAGCGCCCAAGTCCGCCGCGCCCGCTGTAGCGCCTGCCGCTCCGGCCG
The DNA here is from genome assembly GCA_947449835.1 of Opitutia bacterium. Classification (GTDB taxonomy): domain Bacteria; phylum Verrucomicrobiota; class Verrucomicrobiia; order Opitutales; family Opitutaceae; genus Tous-C4FEB. Next base: position 32,529 of record CANFSZ010000020.1, on the reverse strand, counting down.
GCCGCGTGAAAATTTCCCCGCTCGCTCGTAAGCTCGCCGAGGAAAAACGCATCGACTTCACCCGCGTCAAAGGCACCGGCCCCGGTGGCCGCATCGTCCGCGCCGACATCCTCGCCGCCGAGAAAAACCCACCACCCGCCGCCGCCAAACCCGCGCGCGCCGAAGCCGCTCCCGCTTGGGGCTACCGCTCAGTCCTCGACAAGAGCCCCGTGCAAGCCGAGTCGTTCGCCCCCGCTTCCAACATGCGCGCCACCATCGCGCGCCGCCTCCTCGAGGCCAAGACCACCATCCCGCATTTCTACCTCGATATCGAAGTCGACGCCGCGCCGCTCCTCGCCCTCCGCGAACAGCTCAACGCCGGCCTCGCTAAAGACGGCGTCAAACTCTCCGTCAACGATTTCGTCCTCAAAGCAGCCGCCGCCGCCCTGCGCGCCATCCCCGGCGTCAACACGTCGTGGACCGGCACCGGTATTCAGTCCCACAGCGCGATTCACGTTTCCTTCGCCGTTGCGATTGAAGACGGCCTCATCACCCCCGTCATCCGCGACACCGACGGCAAGACGCTCTTCCAAATCAGCGCCGAAGCCAAATCCCTCGGGGGTCGCGCCAAGGACAAGAAACTCCAGCCGGCTGAATTTACCGGTGGCACCTTCTGCGTCTCCAATCTCGGTATGGCGGGCGTCGATCGCTTCTGCGCGATCATCAATCCGCCCAACGCCGCCATTCTCGCCGTCGGCGCCACCGTCAAAAAGCCCGTGGTCAAAGACGACGAAATTGTCATCGGCCAACGCATGACGCTCACGCTCTCGTGCGACCATCGCGTCGTCGACGGCCTGCTCGGCGCGAAATTCCTAAACGCCGTCAAAGCCCATCTCGAGAGCCCGTCGCTGCTGCTCCTCTAAAGCCTAGCGAACATCGCACCCAATTTCAGCGCCGACCGTTAAACGGGTCGGCGCTTTTTATTTTTTTGATCGCGCGCGATCAAACTCAACTCTCGGCACGAGCCTTGGCGTCAGCCTCGATGAGCTTGATCAACGCATCGAGCGTGGTGCGCACCTTCGCCTTCACCGCGGGCAACTCTGCGGCGCGGCCGACTTTCTCGTTGGCGAAGAGATAAAATTTCATCTTGGGCTCCGTGCCACTACCGCGCGCGGCGAAGCTGTAGCCATTGGCAAGCGTGACCAAGTAGAGGTCTTGCTTGGGGATCAATTCGCCATCGGCGTCACGGATGTCTTCGCGGCCAAAATCTTGGAATTTTGCCACCGCTACATCGCCGAATTTCGTGGGCGGCTGCGCCCGATATGTATCGAGGATGCGCTTGATCTTCGCGTTACCACTCGCCCCTTCGTAGTAGAGGTTGATCACGCCTTCCAAATAGAAACCGCAACGCAGGAAAATCTCGTCGAGATATTCCGGCACGGTGAGTCCGCGACTCTTCACCCAAGCGCAGACCTCGGCAAACATGAGACACGCCGCATTGCCGTCTTTGTCGCGCAGAAAATCGTTGGGCAGATAACCGTAACTCTCCTCCGTTCCGAACGCGTAAAACGTGCTGTGCTGCAGCAGCAACTTTGCGCGCTGCGCCAGCGGCAGCGACTCGTAATCGAAGTCCGCAGGCTGCGTGGCGCGCAGTTGATTTTCGTAGCCGCGCATCTTGGCGGCAATCCACTTAAAGCCGGTGAGCGTGTTAATAACTTTCACGCCGTGCGCTCGACCAATCGCATCTTGGAGCTGCGTCGTAACAAAAGTTTTGATGATGCACGCGCGATCCGAGCCCGCAGCCGGAATCCAGCCGCGCTCTTTATATTTTGTAAGGCGATAATCGGCGAGTAACGCGCCGATTTGATTCCCCGTGAGAAGCTCCATTTTACCGGCGCGATTGCGCACCGCGACGCCCATACGATCGGCATCGGGATCGGTGGCGAGGACGACATCACAATTCTCGCGCTCGGCGAGTGCGACCGCGAGGGCGAGCGCCTCGGCGTTTTCCGGATTGGGTGATTTTACCGTCGGGAAATTAGCGTCAAAATTTAATTGGGCCAATACCGGTTTCACTTCGCAGCCCGCATGAATGAGCAGCGGAATGGAATGCACCGAGCCGGTCGCGTGGATATTAGTAAACGCGATTTTTAATTTCGTCTGCTGCAAGACGCGCGGATCAATGACGGCTTGAGCGGCCACCTCGAGGTACGCATCGTCCGCATCGCGAGCGAGCGTGGTCACGCCGGCCAAATCCGTAGTCAAAAAAGCGCCGAGTTCGGTGAGAGGCACCGCGTTCACTTCTGCGACGATGCCTTTGTCGTGAGGCGGGACGACTTGCGCCCCGTCATCGAAATACGCTTTGAAGCCGTTATCGTGCGGCGGATTGTGGCTCGCCGTGATCACGACCCCCGCGTGCGCCTTGAGCCAGCGCACACTGTAGCTCAACTGGGGCGTGGGCCGAGGCCCGTCGAAGATAAATGCTTCACCCCCGAGCTTCGTCCAAGTCGAAGCCGCGAGTTCACAAAAATGCCGAGAAAAATGACGCACATCATAAGCGATCACGAGACGTGGTTTCGCAGTGATGTGTTGCGAGACGAGGTGTTTTTTGGTGTAGCGAAAAAGCCCGATCACGGCGCGCGCCAACGTGAAATCGTTGAGCAAATTACTCCCGATGGCGGCGTGCTCCGGGGATCCGGCCGCGCTGAGTGTGCCCGTCTCGGCGGCGGCGTTCACCACGCCGATCGTACGGCCGCGCATGCCGCCTGTGCCGAATTCAAGATAACGATAAAATCGGTCATTCAATTCGCCCCACGCGGCCTGGGCGATGAGTTCATCGATGCTCTCTTTAGCCCAAGCCGGAAGACCGGCCGCGAGGAACGCCGCGATATTTTCTGCCGTGCTCGGCATGAGTTGGCCGGCAGCCGCCGCCGATTGGATTTTAGCAAAAGTGGTCATGTCTTAAGTGAAAAAATTTCAGGTCAGAACGAGTCCGTCCGCCAGGGTGGGTCGAACGCTGAGGCGGGCCCATGACTCCGCAAACGAGTCTTCGTCGTAACCGAAGCTGGGCGCCACCTCGAGATTGATCGCGGGCAAGCCGGTCGCATCGGTAGCGAGCGCGACACCTTGGGCGTTGAGCCAGCGGGCAAATTGGCGGCGCTGATCATCCCGACACGTTTGCGGCGAATCGACGCCCTCGGCATTTTTAACGGGCGAGAAATCGTCGGCGCGACTCGTCTCGATCACGAGCGGGTTCTGAGCAAAGGGCAGTGCGTCGAAAACGAAGAGCTCAAATTTTACGCCATTCGCCTTGGACGGTTTGACGGGCTGACCGGCCGCGTCGATGGCAGGGATTTTTTTGTCGGCACGGTGAAACGGCAACGCGACGACCGATCCATCCGAGCGCGCCATACGTCGGATAAATTCTCGATCGAGTAAGTGCAGCGCAATGCTGCCGGCGCGATAACGCAACTGACCCGAGGCGTTGATCTCGCGCTGCATCGTCATCGGCAGATCGGAGTACTCCACGACGACCAATCGGCCGTTTTGCGCACAGAAATGACCGAGTTTTTCCTCCGCGTAAGCTTTTGGCACCATCTTGCTCGACATCTCGGAACCGCGCAGGAGATGCCAGCCGATAAAGGCCGGATCGATCGCGCGTACGAGCGGATTATCGACCTGAAAATAACTCAGCGTATCGATGCCCTCGCGCTCCATCAGGTCGAGTGCGCCACTACGATCCAAAGCACGTAACGAACCGCCGTGACCATCGGGCGAGAGCGCAATTGAGCCTTTGGCTTCGAGCAAAATTTTACCCGAAAAATCCACAGCCGGCATCCGACCTTGGCGGAAAAAATGGACGCGAGTCGTGTCGCAACCGAAAAAATGATGTTCCCTGAAAAACGCTTCAGTGGCTGCGTGGTTCTGGTGGCTGGTCATAATAAACCAGTGCAACGGCCGACCGTAGCGTCGGCCCGCTGCGAGCAATTTCTCGGCAAAGACTTGGAATAAGGTTTTCCCGAGAAACGGCGTGACGGGAAACGTGCCCTTCGGCCCGTCGTAGCCGAGACGAGTCCCCTGCCCGCCCGCGACCGTGAAGGCCGCCACTCGACCGGCGCGCAGCGCGTCTTCGCCGGCACGTTTGGCTCGCTCCCAAGCCAAGGCATCGCCGCCGTGTGCGATGAGTGGCTCGTACGGCGCAGGCGCCAAGCCACTCAAATTCACGCCCGCCGCTGCCCCAGTCTGGGCGACCAGCGTACGATTCAGCCGATCAATTTCAGCGAGATCGATTTCGGCCGCCTCGGCCAACAAGTGTTGCTGCGCATCGGGCGCGAGCTCGTCGAAAAACGCGAAAACCTGCGCCTGTCCAGCACGTTGAAATTCTGCGATGAGCGGATGAGCGGATGACATGGAACAAAAAGAGCGGCGCTTTAATTTTCGAAGCGGAAAACATATTCCTCAGGCCGAGCGTAGCCCAATTTGCGCCGGATGACTTTTTCGACATACGCTGGATCCGCGCGCAGACGCTCCAAGACCTGCTCTTGATATTTCAAGCGCACCTCGGCTTCGGCGATGCGACGCCGGCTTTCGGCTTGGATCGTCTTGAGGCGGCTAAACTCCTCCCGCGCTTCCATAAAATAAAGTCCGCCCGCGAGAGCGATGCCCACGATCAACGCAAGATAAAGGGCGAAAATAAAGCGACGCAGGTTCACAAGAAAAACGTTCCCGATCAAACTCGTCGCCCCGCAACTGAGTAAAGGAGATTTCCCCGAAAACCGTACGTTCACGAACGCGAAATTAAAGTGCGTTTTCAGCCGATCGGCTGTCTGTCGGCGCGTAAGTATCAGCGATTTTGAGGGTTCAACCAGATGCCGTTCAACATCACGCCCAATTCTCGCTTTCTTTACCTGCGCCCCACGCACCAAGAAGCCCTCGACCAACTGATTTTTGGCGTCCCAAAAAAAGGATTCATCGCTCTCATCGGTCAAATTGGTTGCGGCAAGACTACCCTCTGCCGGCGATTTCTCAACGAACTCGACCCCGCCCACTACGACACAGCGCTGATCCTCAACCCCCGCGTCACCTAGACGCAGATACTAAAAGCCATCCTCACGGAACTGGGCAAAACCAAGTTCGCCCGCAGCCCGTCCGATCTCGTTGCCCAAATGAATCGCGTCCTACTAGAGCACATCGCTCGCGGACGCGACATCGTACGCATTATCGAAGAAGCGCAAAATTTATCCACAGAAATGCTCGAGCAGATTCGCCTCCTCTCCAACCTCGAGACCGACCGCCAGAAATTACTTTAAATCGTGCTCATCGGTCAGCCCGAATTGAAAACGATCCTCTCCCGCGAGGAACTCCGTCAACTCCACCAACGTATTCTGGTTCACTACGAACTCGTCGCCCTCTCGATCTCCGATACGCGGCACTACATCCAGCACCTAATCAACCAAGCTGGCAGCGACGGCCGCCCCACTTTTACCGCCTGGGCCTATCGCGCGATTCACCGCTACAGCCAAGGCATTACCCGAGTCGTAAATAACCTCTGCGACAAATTCATGCACGCCGCCTACATCGAGGAGTCGGATGAAATCATTTTTTGGCATATTCGTCGCGCCATTCGCGATCTGAACCTGTCGGCAAAACCCACACCGCCACGGGCGCTCCCCCATCTAACCCCGTCCGCCCTACCGCGAATCCTACCGCCGCACGCGCCGCACCACCTATCGCCGCAGCGAACGTCGCAAGCGACACGCCGACGCCGGAGCCTTCACTCGCTTCGCTCAGCCCAGCCCTGAACGCATTTTCTTCTTCGCAGCTGTAGCGATTCTGGTGGCGGAACGCCCCCGCAACCGTAAATTCCGCGCCATGTCAGGTCCCGCCCATTCCGCCCAAACTTCGTCCGCCGCGCCCGATCCCGAGCTCGAGCCCAACACGCTACCCGAGCCACCCGCCCCGCGTGCACCGATCGACCGCTCCACCTGGGCGCGGCCGTGGGCGCAGCTCAAATATTTCACCTTCCAACCCGCAATTTTCCCGCGCCTGCTCGGCCACGTCTCCCCTGACGCCCGCCCCGGCGATTTCGTCAACGTCTACGACAAAAACGGCAACCTCACCGGCGGCGGCCTATTCAACCCGCGAGCCAAAATCCCTCTGCGCGTCGTCTGCCACTCGACCACGCCCATCGACGAATCCTATTTCGAGACGGCCATCCGGCGTGCCATCGCGTTGCGCCGCGACCTGTTTAAGCTCGACGAAACCACCGACGCCTACCGGCTCATCGGATCCGACGGCGACGGCCTCAGCGGACTCATGATCGACCGCTATGGCGACACGCTCCTCTGCGAAATTTATTCGCTCGGTATCGCGCAACGTCTCCTAAGCTGGCTGCCGCTTATCCACGAACTCGCCGGCACCAAATTCGCCCGCGTCCACGTCGACCACGACCTCGGCAGCCTCGAAGGCATCAAGCCCTCGCTATTCAACGAAACCAACGCCGCCGCCCCGACCAAGGTCAAAATCCGCGAGCACGGCATCCGCTACGAAGTCGATTTTGCCGAGGGCCACAAAACCGGTTTCTTCTGCGACCAACGCGACAACCGTCTCCGCGTCGCCCGTTTCACCAAAGACGCCCGCGTGCTCGATCTGTGCTGCTACACCGGCGGATTTTCGCTCAATGCCAAAATCACCGGCGGCGCCGCCGATGTGACCTGCGTCGACCTCGACGAAACCGCCCTCGCTCAGGCCAAGCGCAACGCCAATCTCAATCAAGCGCGCCTCAAATTTGTCCACGCCGACGCCTTCGCCTACGCGCGCCAGATGCAGCAAAACGGAGAAAAATGGGACGTCGTAGTGCTCGACCCACCGAAATTCATTTTCACCCGCGACGCCGCCGGCAACTGGGAAGGTCGCCAAAAATACGAAGACCTTAATCTCCTCGCCATTTCTCTCGTGAAAACGGGCGGAATCTTCGTCACGTGTTCCTGCTCCGGCTTGCTTTCAATCGAAGATTTCGAAGCTCACGTGATCAAAGCGGCCCACCGCCAACAACGTCGCTTGCAATTTTTTGACCGCACCGGCGCCGGCCCTGACCATCCCGTTTATTCGAACTGCCTCGACAGCCGTTACCTCAAATTATTCTGGGCGCGGGTCCTTTAAAACCCATCCTGATTCCCATGGCCGAACTCACGCACCTCTTCGCCCAAAACAAAACTTGGGCAGCCAAAATCACGCAGCGCGACCCGGAGTTTTTCCAAAAACTCTCCCGCCAGCAAAATCCTGAACACCTCTGGATCGGCTGCTCCGACAGCCGCGTGCCGGCCAACGAAATCATCGGCCTTTTGCCCGGCGAAGTTTTCGTCCACCGCAACATCGCAAACGTCGTCGTCCATACCGATCTGAATTGTCTATCCGTGATCCAATTCGCGGTCGATGTGCTGAAGGTGAAACACATCATGGTCGTGGGCCACTACGGTTGCGGCGGCGTGCGTACCGTGCTGCGTTGCGAACGCGTGGGCCTCGCCGACAATTGGCTCCGCCACGTCCAAGACGTCCGCGAAAAACATCAGTGCCGCGTCGATGCGGTGCCAGGGGAAGCGGGTCAACACGACCGTCTCTGCGAACTCAACGTCATCGAGCAAGTCGCCAACGTTTGCCAAACGACGATCGTCCAAGACGCGTGGGCGCGCGGCCAAAACGTCACGGTGCACGGCTGGATCTACGGCCTCAAAGACGGGCTGTTGCGCAATCTCAACACCAGTGTGGCCAACGCCGCCGATCTGCCTGCCGCGCAAACCGCGGCCCTCGCGGCGCTCTGAAGTTTTACCGACTGAGCGTCGCCTCGATTTTTTGCAGGAGCTCCTTTTTTGCCAGACACAAAAAAGGCGCGTTGTATATCAACGCGCCTTTTAAATGAGAAATAAAACGGCTTAAGAGCGGCCGAGGTAAGAACCGTCTTCGGTGCTGATCTTGATCAACTCGCCTTCCTTGATGAAGAGAGGAACTTGAACGACCAAACCTGTCTCCAGCTTGGCGGGTTTCTGGACGTTGCTGGCGGTGTCGCCCTTGATGCCTTCGGAGCTTTCCACGACCTTGAGAGTAACGGTCGAGGGCAACTCAATCGACAAGGCCTTTTCATCGACGAACAAGACGTCGACCTTGCCGCCGGTGGTGAGATAATTTTTGGCTTCGCCGAGGATGGCGGCGCTCAACTCGATCTGTTCGTACGTTTCCGGATCGATGAAGGCAAAAGCTTCGCGGTCCGCGTAGCTGAACTCGAGGGTCTTCTTTTCCGTCGGCAGTACTTCGATGGTGTCGGTCGAGGCGAAGCGTTGGTCGAGCGCCTTACCGTAGCGCAAATTGCGCATCTTGATTTGGACGAAGGCGCGCAGGTTGCCCGGCGTACGATGCTGCGTCTCCATGACGAGGTGGGGTTCACCGTTGAACTTGATGACTTGGCCTCGGCGGATGTCGTTGGCTGCGGGCATGGCTAGGGTCTTGGGATTGAAGGTTTCGAGTTGAGAAAGGTTAAGGGTGTAAGGCGCGGGCTTTCGCACTGTCAAGGCCGGCCATCTCCGCGCTTGCGCTCTGCGACCGGCGTTGGCGACATTGCGTCGATTAAATCCATGAAGCAAAGAACCCTGGCGCGCGAAGTTTCCATTCAAGGCAGCGCCCTGCACAGCGGCGAGGCCGTCACTCTCACGCTGAAACCCGCTCCGGCCGACCACGGCTATGTCTTCAAGCGCGTCGACCTGAGCGGCGCCCCCGAGATTCGCCCCCGCGCCGACTTGATCACCGATCTGGTGCGCGCGACCACGATCCAATCTGGCCACGCCAAGGTCCAGACCATCGAACACGTTCTCAGCGCTCTCAGTGGCTGCGGCATCGACAACGTCATCGTGGAGATGAACGCGTCCGAACCGCCAATCCTCGATGGTTCCGCCAAACCCTTCGTCGATCTCATCATGAGCGGCGAACCCACCGAGCAGGATAAAGACCGTGAGTATTTCACACTCGATGCACCTGTCTCCGTGACCAAGGGCCAATCCTCCATCATCGCCCTGCCTTGCGATGAACTCCGCATCTCCTGCACCTCGGCCGACGACCGGGGTATTCACACCCAACACCTTTCGCTCACGATTGATCCCGACATCTACATGACGCAGATCGCCGCGGCGCGTACGTTTACGATCTACGAAGACATCGAAGAACTCCTCAAACTCGGTAAAATCAAAGGCGGTTCCCTCGACTGCGCCGTCGTCATCCGCGGGGATAAAATCATTTCCAAAGAAGGCCTCCGCTTTAAGGACGAATTTGTCCGCCACAAGATTCTCGATATCATCGGTGACATCACGCTGCTCGGGTTGCCCTTAAAGGCCCACATCATCGCCACCCGCCCGGGCCACGCCATCAACGCCGACCTCACCAAGGCCCTCGCCGAAAAACTCGCCGAACGCCAAAAAGGCCCAAAGAAAAAACCGCGTCCCGCGATGGTCATGCCCGATGAGACCGCGCTCGATATCCGCCGCATCCTCGACACCCTGCCCCACCGTTACCCGTTTGTCATGATCGACCGGGTCGTCGAATTCATTGGCGAAGATGCACTTGTCGCCATCAAGAACGTCAGCATCAACGAGCCTTATTTCCAGGGTCATTTCCCCAACAACCCCGTCATGCCGGGCGTCCTCCAGCTCGAAGCCATGGCACAAGCCGCGGGTATCCTTATGCTCCGCCGCGGTTCCAGTGAGGGTAAAACCTCGCTCTTCATGAGCGCCGACAAAGTCAAATTCCGCAAACCCGTCCGCCCCGGCGACCAGCTCATCCTCAACGCCAAACTCACTAAGACCCGCGGCACCAAACTCGCTACGGCCGAAGTGACCTGCACCGTCGACGGCCAAGTTGTCTCCTCTGGCGAACTGATGTTCGCCATCGTCGATTCCAGTTCGGTCGATTGATCAAAAATGGCCGCCTCGATCCATCCCACCGCCATTATTGAACCCGGCGCCGAGCTCGGCGCCGATGTACAGATCGGCGCGTACGCTTTCGTCGGCACCGGCGTCCAACTCGGCGCGGGCACCCAGCTCCATCACCACGCCAGCGTCGAAGGACGCACGATGCTGGGGGCAAAGTGCGAGCTATTTCCCTACGCCTGCATTGGCGGGAAAACGCAGGACCTGAAATACAAAGGCGGTTGCCCCGGTCTGCGCATCGGCGAGCGCAACGTGTTTCGCGAATACGTCACCGTCCACGCCGCCACTTTCGACGATGAATTCACCGTCATCGGCTCTGACAACACCATCCTCGCTTATAGCCACATCGCCCACGATTGCATCGTCGGCGACCATTGCGTGATGAGCAACGGAACCATGCTCGCCGGCCACGTCATCGTGGAAGATCACGTGATCATCGGCGGCTATGGTGGCGTCCATCAATTTTGCCGCCTCGGCGCGTACGCGATGCTCTCCGCCACCGCCAAACTCGTCCAAGACCTTCCGCCCTTTTTCATCGCCGACGGCACCCCAGCCATCGTCCGCGCGTACAATAAAGTCGGCCTCGAACGCAACGGGCACACGCCCGAACAACTCGACCGGGTGAAACAGATTTTCCGCATCTTGTACCGCGACGGCCTCAACCGGACGCAAGCGATCGAAAAACTCGCTGCGCACCCGGACGCCAGCAGCGCCGAATTTCAACGCGTGATCGCCTTCGCCGCCAAGAGCACCCGCGGCCTCACGCCCGGCGCTTGAGCCAGTCTAGCGCACTTGCTCGCGCAGCCCGAGCAAGCTGCGGCGCGTTACTTCTTTTTATAAACCGTCGCCGGATCGAACAGCGGGCGGCCCACCAGTTCGAGTTTGAGCGAGGTAGAGTCCGCCGCCGTCGCACCGGGCGCCAGCTTGCGGTAGAAACAGGATTTGTATCCGTTATGGCAGGACGCACCGCCGACGTTATCGACTTTGAGTAAAATCACATCTTGGTCGCAATCAACACGGAGCTCTTTCACGAGCTGCGCGTTGCCCGATTCCTCGCCCTTCACCCAGAGTTTATTGCGCGAGCGACTCCAGTAGCTCGCCTTGCCCGTGGCCAAAGTGAGCGCGAGCGACTCCGCATTCATGAAGGCAAACATCAGCACCTCATTCGTGAGGTGATCCGTGGTGATACAGGGGATTAATCCGTCGGACCCAAACTTGGGCTGCAGAGTCGTACCGAGCTCAATCTCAGCTGAGGTCGTGCGGGCGGGAAATACAAACGTGCTCATGAAAATAGGAAAATATTAAACGAGACCATCGAGTTTTCTGAGGTAATCGAAGCTGTAAAGTCCCGTGCGGTGCCCGTCGCTAAAGTCGAAACGCAACGCGTAGTTCCCGACCTGTTCCCAACCGAGCACATTAACGCCGCTGAATTTCTTGGGGCCGGCGCCGCCGTATTTGTTGCCCAAAATATCGTGTTCGCCCTGCGTCTCGGCACTCGGCGAAGCCGCGCGCAAACGCTCACCCTTAAAATAGGATTCCTTCGCATCGCTCCAACGGATCGCGACTTCGTCCCCGACGAGCTGAATTTCTGCTGGCAAAATCATGAGCCCAAACAATCAACGCCCACGCAGCCACTTCAACCTCAAGTTTGCGCCCCGCCGCAGGCCAGCCGGGCGACACCATCAGATCAGCCCTTCGCCTCGGCGCAAAAAAAGACGCCGGTATCGCAAGGATACCGGCGTCTGAATTTTTGGGCAACCTCCGCAGCTGCGAATTAGGCTACGCGTTCGACGATCAAGGGCGGCGGGGTCGGACGCTTGGGGGCGAGCCGGTAAGCATTCTTGAAATGCTCCAGCGCCTGCTCGAGCTTCGACTCATCGTTGTAATGGATCATCATGAGCGGCTCGCCCTGTTTGACTTGGGTGCCAACTTTCTTGATTTCCGACACGCCGACGGAGTGGTCGATCTTGTCGCTAGAATTTTCTTTGCCGGCACCGAGGAGATGGACGCCGCGGGCGATCATGGCGGCGTTGATCGTGTGCACGTAGCCGCGTTTGGGCGCGGGGAGCTTGCGGATGTGTTTTGCCGCGGGGAATTTTTCCGGATGATCGATGAACGCGGTGTCGCCACCTTGGGCCTTGATCAAATCCTTGAATTTCTCGAGGGCGGAGCCGTCGGTCAGGTGACGTTGGACGGTCTGCTTGGCGGAGAGCGTGGATCCCGCCACGCCGGCGAGACGGACGATTTCCATACCGAGTTTAAGGACGAGTTCCTTCATGTCCTCGGGACCTTCACCCTTGAGCAGGGCGATAGCTTCTTTGATTTCGAGCGAGGTGCCGACGGTGTCGCCCAAGGGTTGATTCATGTCGGTGACGAGAGCGACGCAGCGGCGCTTCATGGAGCGGCCGACGCGCGTCATGGAACGAGCGAGTTGTTTGGCTTGCTCGAGATCTTTTATGAAGGAGCCGTTGCCCCACTTCACGTCGATCACGAGGCCTTCGGAGCCCTCGGCGAGTTTCTTGGAAAGCACGCTGCCCGTGATGAGGGGCAAGCTGGGGATCGTGCCGGTCTCTTTACGAAGGGCGTAGAGTTTGGCGTCAGCGGGGGCGAGATCGGGAGTCTGGGCGATGATGGCGCCGCCGATTTTCGCCAACTGCGATGAGAATTGCTCATTCGAAAGCTGGCTCTTGAAGCCGGGGACCGAGGCTAATTTCTCGAGCGTGTTGATGACGTAGTCATGTTCGACGCCGCACATCATGGGAACAACGACGCCTGCCGCCATGGCGAGGGGGACGAGCACCAGCGAGGTTTTGTCGCCGACGCCGCCGGTGGAGTATTTGTCGATCTTAGGCTTGGCGATGTGCGAGAGGTCGATCACTTCGCCGGAAAGCATCATCTCTTCGGTCAGGTCGGCGGTCTCTTGGGCCGACATGCCGGAGAAGTAAATCGCCATCGCCAGTGCCGCAAGCTGATGTTGCGGCATTTCCCCGTCGAGCGTGCTATCGATGATGAATCGAATCTCTTCTTGGGTGAATTCGCCGCCGTCGCGTTTCTTTTCGATAAGAAACTCAAACGTGGGTTTGACGAAACGACGTGCTGGGATTTTGCGTTTGCTGCTCATGGAATGATTTAGCGTATAAGGGAAGAACTGCCCGAGACCTTGAAAAGGTCGCGACTAAAGCGCTTCCAACCTCAAAGTCGAGGCTGAACTACCTAGGCGCGGCCCAACCTTCGCCTTGGGCACCCAAGTATGGCGCCACACTCCGCGCTTGCCCGCCCGCCCGCCACCCCCCTCAAGTGAGGCGATGCACGTATCGTTTGACCTCGCCGCTGCGCTCGATGCAGCCCTCAGAACCGCCGCCGCCAGCGCTCAACTCGAAACCGAGGGATTTAACCCGGAGTTGCGCACCGCTGACCCGCGACACGGCGATTTTCAGGCCAACGGCGTGCTCGCCTACGCCAAAGCCCGCAAACTCAACCCCCGCGCCGTCGCCGAGCAACTCGTCGCCGCCCTGCCCGCCGCCACGCTGGAAATCTGCACCGCCACCATCGCCGGTCCGGGCTTCATCAATTTCACCCTCACGCCGACCGCGCTACTCGCTTGGATTCAGGCCCAAGGCTCGGTCGCCCAGATCAAAGCCGGAGCTGCTTCCCTGCACCAGGGGCAACACTATGTCGTTGATTTCAGTTCCCCCAACACCGCCAAACAACTCCACGTCGGCCACGTCCGGGGCATGGTCATCGGCGAAGCCATTTGTCGCCTGCTCGCCTTCTGCGGCGCCGAGGTCATTCGCGATAATCACATCGGCGACTGGGGCACCCAGTTCGGCAAACTGATTTGGGGTTACAAAAATCTCCTCGACGCCACTGCGCTCAGCACCGATCCACTCGAGGAACTCGAACGCATCTACAAAGCCGCCGACGCTGCCGCGAAAGCCGATCCGGCTATCCTCGACGCCGTGCGCGGCGAGCTCGTCAAACTGCAATCCGGCGACGCCGAAAACCTCGCCCTTTGGCACAAGATCATCGCCATCAGCGCCAGCGCCTTCACCGAAATTTACCGGCTCCTCGATATCCACTTCGACCACCAGCTCGGGGAAAGTTTTTACAACGACAAACTCCCCCAAGTTTACACGGAGCTCACCGCCGCCAAGCTCGCAGCAGAATCGCAAGGCGCGCTCGTCGTCTTCCACCCCGAGCATCCGCGTTTCAAGACCCAGCCTTTTATCATCCGTAAGTCCGACGGCGCCGCCAACTACGCCTCCACCGACCTCGCGACGATGCTGTACCGCACCGAGCATTTCAAAGCGGATGCCATCGTCATCCTCACTGACGCGCGCCAATCCGATCACTTTGAACAACTCTGGCTGACCACCCAAAAATGGTTCGCCCAGACGCAGCGCGCGCTGCCGCGTTTTAACCACGTCTCATTCGGCTCCATCCTCGGCGAAGACGGCAAGGCCATCAAAACCCGCTCGGGCGATCCCATCAAACTCAAGGCCTTGCTCGCGGAAGCCATCGAGCGCGCGTACGTGCTCGTCACCGCCAAAGCCCCCGAGTTGCCCGAGGCTGAGCGCCGCGAGATCAGCAGCGCGGTGGGCCTCGGCGCCATCCGCTACGCCGACCTCGCGCAAAACCGCAGCAGCGACTACGTGTTTGCTTGGGACAAAATCCTCTCTTTTGAAGGCAACACCGCGCCTTACCTGCTCTACGCCGTGACGCGCGTGCACTCCATCTTCCGCAAGGCCGGCCTCGACCCGGCTGACGCCTCCGCCACTCACGGCGCGACTCCGCCCGAATCTCCAGCCGAACTCGTCCTCGCCCGCAAACTCACGGCATTCCCCACCGCGCTCCAACTCACCACCGCGCAACTTCGCCCCCATTTTCTGTGCACCTACCTCTACGAGCTGGCCGGTGAATTCAGTTCCTTTTACGCGGCCGAAAAAGTGATCGTGGAAGATCCCTCCGTGCGCGCCCGCCGCCTCCTGCTGTGCGCCCGCACCCTGCTCTTGCTTGAAACGGGGCTCCATTTGCTCGGACTGCGCACGCTTGCCCGCATGTGAAATTACCACGGGTCCGGTTGATCAGAACCCTAGCGGGCAAATACGTCGTAAAACACACTTGCCGCTGAGCCGCGCAACAACACGTTACATACGATGGACACGCAGGAGTTCTACATTCGACAAGCTTCCGACAACGAAGCCCGCGGTCCCTATAACCTCGAGCAACTGATCTCGCTTTCCGAAATCGGCAGCGTGACCCATGACACCCTTTTTTACGATGCCGGCAGAGAAAAGTGGACCCTGATTGGTGAAAATGCCGATTTGAAAAAATCCATTTTCCCCGAAAAGACTAAACTCTCCATCAAGGCCAAATCCGATCACACTTGGCTCAATCAAACCCAAAATGATTCCACTCCTGAAATCACTATCGAGGGGATGATGGACTCCGCCGAAGGCCGGACCGATGAAACCAAACAGAAGGTAAGTCGGGAAATTAAAGACGCTCACAACGCCGCCTTGGGGCTGTACGCGATTATTGCGATGTTGGTGATCAGCGCCGCGGCCGAAATCCTACCCGGAGTGGATGTCATCATGTCGCTCTCCCTTTCAAGATTGAGGGAGCAACCGATCATCTTCCTAGGTGGACTGGATCTGCTTTTCGCGTTTTCTATCTACTTGGGAGCGGTTGCGATTTATCCACTCATTCGGGTGCGCGCGGCGGTAGGCGTCGGACTTTTCGGACTTATTTTTTTCCTCCAAGCGCACTATGGGCTGATGCTCTTAGCCATTGCGGGTTCGATCGGTCTTTACCTGACTACGGTGCTTGTGGCGCCTAAGCGCGCACAAGTATCCTACGTGACCGGGCTGATCGGATTAGGCTGCGTGGCCTGGCATTTTATTTCGAACTGAGCCCTACGCTCACGTCCTTTCATGTCGCGGCTCAAAGCCTCTGGGCAACGTCTCGCCCAACTTTATCGCTCAGAAATTTGGTCTCAAGCACACCTGCGCGATACTTCGTTTCGCGGCTGGTTCTACGCTTTGCTGCGGGTGATATCGATCACCACCACGGTTTTTTTTGAAACGAAAATTCCCGCCCGCGCGGCGGCACTCAGCTTCAGCTCCTTGCTCGGCCTCGGGCCGCTAGTGGCGATTGCGGTGCTGATCGGCGGCTTCGTTTTAGGGAACAATGACGACCCCAATCTCGTCGCCAATAAACTCGGCGAGCTCATGGAAACCGTCGCGCCACAATTGCGCCAACTTAACACCCTCAACGCCCCCGAGCTGTCCGCCGCCGCCAACGTCAGCCCCGAAGTCGTCAACCTCATCAACGGCATCATCACGGGCGCACGTTCTAGCGCGGCCGGAGTCGCCGGCGTGTTCTCGCTGATCCTGATCGTGCTCCTGCTTTTTAAGTCCATCGAGGATGCGTTTAACGATATTTGGGGCGTGCGCCTCGGCCGCTCGCTGCTCATGCGCGTGGTCTTTTATTGGACAATTCTCACGCTGGGAGCCGTCCTCTTTTTCGCCACCATCGCGCTTTTGGGCGCGGGCGCCTTCGTCAACGTCTTCGTCGAAAAACTCCCCGGCGGCGCCGGCCTGCTCGCCGTCCTCCGCTGGCTCCTGCCCGTGATCTCGCTGACGATGTTGGTTGGCCTGCTTTCGCTCGTTTACCGCATCATCCCCAACACCCGCGTTTATTGGCGAGCCGCGCTGGTCGGCGCTCTCGTCGTCGCCGGGCTGCTGATGCTAAACAACGTCGTCGCGCTGCTCTACGTGCGCCGCGTCTACCTCGAGCGCAGCCTTTACGGATCGCTCGGCATTCTCCCGGTATTCATGCTCGGGCTCTACATTTTCTGGCTCTACATATTGATCGGCGGCGTCATCAGCTACGCCGTTCAAAACGTGCACTACCGCAACAGCCAAGCCGCGTGGGGTGGCCTGACCGAAGCCATGCGCGAACGCCTCTCCCTGGTCGTGTTGCTCACCATCAGCCGCCGCTTCCAATCCTGCCTCCCGCCCACTTCCGCGGCGCAACTCAGCGACCTGCTCAAAGTCCCGACCCAGGTTCTCAACGAATGCCTCAACCGGCTCGTTAAAATGAACCTCATCACCACGCTGCGCCCCGCCGCCGGCACCACCGCCACCGACTACCTCTACCAACCCGCGCGCCCCCTCAGCCACATTAGCCTCTACGATTTCAAAAATCTCGACGACAACCTCGGCGACGACCCCGTCGGCCAAGCCCTCGAACGCATCGACCCGATCCTTGCGCATTACAACGCCGCCCTCGACCAGATCGGCCAACAAGCCTTCTTTACCAAATCACTCCAGCAACTACTCACCGAACACCCCTTCGACGACTCGCGCCCGCCCTTCAAAATTCTCGCCTAAAGCCACCCCTGCCTTCCGCTAGAATTCACCCTTGCCACACCCCCGCCCCGACCTAGCCTCCGACCCTCTATACCCATGATTTCCTGGATCCAACGCACCTTCCAGCAGCACTTCAAAACCGTCTTCGCCGTGCTGCTCGGGCTGATCATCATCTCCTTCGTGTTCACGATCGGTGCCGCCCCCGGCATCGGCCGCGCCGAGCGCGCCACCCTCAAACGCGAGTTTTTCGGTTATAACTTAGGTTCCACCGTCGACCAACAACGCCTCATGGGAGACGCCGGTCTCAGCGCCAACCTCCAAGTCGGGTACGGCCTCGAAGCTGAACAAATCCAAAATTACGCCTTCCAACGCGCCGCCACCCTCCACCTCGCCGACGAGCTCCACCTCCCCGCCGCCACCTCAGCCGAGATCGCCGAACAGATCAAAACCCTCCGCGCCTTCGCCGGCCCCGATGGCCAATTCGACGCCGCCACCTATAAAACGTTTCGCGATAATCTAAAGTCCAACCCCCGCCTTACTGAAGCCGACATCGCCCGCGTCCTCGGTGACGACGTCCGCGCCGATAAAGTTCAAAAACTCCTCGGCGGGCCCGGCTACGTCCTCCCCACTGACATCAAAAATCAACTCGCCCGCGCGGACACCAGTTGGACCCTCGCAACCGCGACCGTCGACTACACGACCTTTAACCCCTCGATCCCCGCAATCGACGCTGAGCTGACCAAATTTTTCGAAGAGTCCGCCTTCCGCTACGAAATTCCGCCCCGCATCGTCGCCACCTACGCCGACTTCCCCGCGACCGAATATCTGGCTCAAGTGACCCTCAACGAAGCCGAAGTCCGCGCCTACTACGACGCCAATCCCGCCCGCTTCCCCAAGCCTACCGCCGATGCCAAGGCGCCCGCCCCCGTCAAAGCCGACGCGGCCGCTGACTACGCCGCCGTCCGCCCCCAAGTCGAACTTGCCCTCAAAAACGAACGCGCCCAGCGCCTCGCCGCCAAAGCCGCCAGTGATTTTGTGTTCTCCCTTTACGAAGCCAAAGCCGTCGCCGGCTCCCCGGCCCTCGCCAACATCCTCGCTACGCGCAAGTCCTCTTTAAAAACCCTCGCCCCCTTCACTCGTGAAGCCGGCCCCGCCGAATTCGGCCCCGCCGCCACCACCGTCGCCGAAGAGGCCTTTAAACTCGGTAAGGACCGCGCCTATACCGAGGCCGTCCCCACCCCCAACGGCGCCGCCGTGCTCTTCTGGCAAGACACCCAACCCGCGCGTAAACCCGCCTTCGCCGAAGTCAAAACCAAGGTCAACGCCGACTACCTCGAAAACGAGAAACGCAAACGCTTCGTCGACCTCGGCCGCACTTTGCGTAGCCTCATCGAAAACCGCCTGAAAGCCGGCGATACCTTCGAAAAAGCCGCCTCCTCCGCCGCGACCGGCACCTCCGCTAAAATCGAGACCAAAGCCGTCGCCGCCTTCACCCTGCGCAACCGCCCACAAGACCTCGATTACACCGTGCTCGGTACCCTTGAACGCCTCGAAAAAGGCCAAGTCTCCGATCTCGCGATCGTCGCCGACAAAGGCACCTACGTTTACGTCGTCGACAAGAAGATCCCCGATTTCACCCCGACCAATCCCCTCTACGCCGAAACCCGCACCCAGCTCGGTTCCTACACCGCTCGCCTCGGCTCCAGCGCTTACCTCGCGGAAATCGTCGAGACCGAGCTCAAACGCTCCGAGCCCAAAGTAAAATAACCGAGCTCGCGGCCCTCGCTTCCGCCGACGCTATAGCTCGATGGCGGGTGAATCCCAAATAAAATTCACCCGCTCAAAATCCCCACCCCGCGCGCCGGGTCCGCACCTTTCGACTGGTGCCCAGCACCCAGACCCGTTTGATAAAGTCGATGCCCCTCTACGCTTACTCGCCGCTCAAATCCCCCTGCCGCCTCTGCGGCACAGGCTTTGAACACCGCCAAAGCGCCCGTGAACCCGACCTGACGACCTGCCCCACCTGCCAACAACCCGTCCAACGCAACGTAGCTCATCGCGTCAATTCCCCGCAACTTTCCGCGCCCATTTCCGTCTCGCGGGCTAAACAAGCTGGATTCACTCTTCTAAAACGCACCAGCGATGGTGCCTACGAAAAACAGTAACTTCTCGTCGCCGCCCGTGTTCTCACCTCTTACCACTCTTTTACTTCAAGTCATGTCACGCCACCTCGCCCGCGCTACCGCCCTCCTCCTGACCCTCGCCAGCCCCGCGCTCCTGCCCGCTCAGGAAAACGCCCCAACGGCCCCCGCTGCGAACCTCACCCTCGAAGAATGCATCTCCCGCGCGATGCAGAAAAATTTCGACCTACAGGTGCAAAACCTCTCAACCGAAATCGCGAAAGAATCGCTCAACGCCGCCAACGCGGATTTCGACCCCAGCTTCAGCGCGACGACCAAGCGTAACCTCAACCAATCCGCCGCCACCACCAGCCGGCTCGACGGCACCTCCGCCAGCGGCCCCCGCAGCGATAACACCACGTTCTCCGTCGGTGTCAGTGAAAAGGTCGCCACCGGCGGCACCGTCAGCGTGACCGGCAACACCACCCGCGCCGCCACCAACTCCCTCAATTCTACCCTCAACCCGGCTTTCGGCAGCAGCACCAGCGTAAACCTCAGCCAGCCGCTACTCAAAGGCTCCGGCCCCGCCGTCGCCCGCGCCAACATCGAGCGCAACAAACTCGGCGTCGGCATCGCCCTACTCAACTACAAGAGCAAGGTCCTCACCGTCATCCGTGACACCGAAAACGCCTACTACAATCTCGCTTACGCCCGCGAAAATCTCGTCGTGAAAAAGCGCAGCCTCGAGCTCGCCGCCAAACTTTTTGAAGAAAACAAAGTCCGCAAATCCACCGGCGTAGCGACCGATCTCGATGTCCTGACCGCCGAAGTCGGCGTCGCCAACGCCCGCCGCGCCGCCCTCCAAGCCGAACAATCCGTCAGCGACCGCGAAGACGCACTCTTCACCCTCATCGGCCAATTTGATTTCAACTCCCGCCCCGGCGAAGTGAAATTCGGCGACTACAACGAAGGCGCGCCCTCCTTCGACCGCGTTTACAAAAACGCCCGTGAGCGCTCCCCCGACTTCCTCGCCACTCAGTCCCAGATCAAACAACTCGAGATCGACGCCCGCAGCGCCAAACAAGCCGCCCTCCCCGGCCTTAACCTCGACACCGGCGTCGGCTACACTGCCACCGAGCGCTCCTACGGCGACGCCATCAGCAACCTCCCCGAAGGCAACGGCTACAACTGGAACGTCGGCCTTTCCCTCACCGTCCCCTGGGGCCTCCACGCGGATAAAGCCCGCTACCGCAGCGCCAAATCCAGCCTTCTCCAACAACAGACCCGCCTCCAGCAGCTTGATCAAACCCTGTTGGTCAACGTCCGCACCTCCGTGCGCGCCGTGGAGACCAATATCGCCGCCGTGGAAATCGCTGGCAAAGCCACCGAACTCAGCAACAAACAATACGAGCTCCAAAAAGCGCGCTTCGACGCCGGCCTCTCCACCAGCCGCCTCGTCCTTCAAGCTCAAGACGACCTCGAAGCCGCCCGCGTCAACGAGCTCCAAGCCAAGGTCAGCCTACGCGTCGCTCTTGCCGAACTGCACCGCATCGATGGCACATCGCTCGAGCGCTACAAAATCGGCCTGCCCGAATAAGCGACTCGCATTAATCACCTCACTCCAGGCGGGCTAATTGCCCGCCTTTTTTATTGCAACTTTTCATCGCGCCACGCTCACCGCCGCTCCAAGAATAATTCCATCATGCCGCGCCCCGCCCCCATCGTCCGTGCCGCCCTCTGGCTCTGGTTTGCCGCCGCCGTCGTCGGAGGTTATTATCTCATCCTGCAACGCCTCGCCCCGATCGCGCTTCCCGTCATCATTCTCGGACTATCCGCGCTCGCACTTTACGTTTATTTTCGCCTGCCGGGACTCCGCGATTGGCTCGATAGCCTCGATCCACTCACGCTCGTTCAACTTCATCTCACCCGCTTTTTCGGCGGATATTTTATATTTTTGTTTTACCGCGGAGATTTACCGTACGCCTTTGCCGTACCTGCGGGCGTCGGTGAACTCATCGTCGCTTTGTTAGCGGTCGGCTTGATTGCCATCCCACTCGATCCTGGGCGCCAACGCCAATACCTCACGCGCTGGAATCTGATCGGGCTCATCGAGCTGATTATGGTCAGCGTGTCCGCGGCCCGTATCTACGCCGCCCATCCGCCGCAGCTTCGTGCGCTCACTCACTTACCCTTGAGTTTGCTCCCGCTCTTTCTTTTTCCGCTGCTGATCGCGACCCACGTCATGATTTTCGCTCGGTTACTGCGGCGCTAATTTGCAGGATTAAAAAATTCTAGGTCCCTCGGCTCACCGGCGCCGAGGCGCACGACCCGATGCTCGGGCAACTGCGTGCGAAACCAGGTGCGCTGCTTGCGCACGAGCGCCCGCGTATTCTGGGCAATTTCAGCCGCCAAAGCCGATGAGGCGAGTTTACCGTCAAGCATCGCTAAAACCTCTCGATAACCGATCGCGCCCGCCGCACTGGGGTTACGCTCAAATCCATCCGCTCGCAGACGACGCACTTCTTCGACCAAACCCGCTCGCATCATTGTATCCACGCGAGCTTCGATCCGGAGGTTTACTTCCTCGGGCGCGCGTTCCAGCCGCACCAAGGTGACCGGCCATTCCGCAAACGCACCTGGTCGCGCCAAAAATTCCGCCTTCAACACCGCCAAGGTCTTACCCGTGACGCGACAACGCTCGAGCGCCCGCGTCACCCGCCGTGGATTATCCACATCGAGCGCGCCCAATCCTTCCGGATTCAACGCCCGCAACTCCTCTAGCAAAGCGCCGATCCCCGCCTGCTCGAGTTGTTCCGCCACCGCCGCGCGCACCTCCGCTGGCACCGCGACGTCATCCGCGACGGGCCCGAAAAAACTTTTCAGATAAAAGCCGCTCCCACCGGTCACCAAGACCTTGCGCCCGCGAGCGGTGATCGTCTCAACCGTAGCTCGCGCGAGCGTGATATACCGCGTGATATCCATCGGCTCGGATGCTGCCACCACATCAATCAAGTGATGCGGCACCCGCCCTAACTCCTCCGAGGTGGGTTTCGCCGTGCCGATATCCATGTGCCGATAAAACAACAACGAATCGCACGAAATAATTTCCGCGTCATTCGCCTCCGCCCAACGCAAAGCCCATTCCGTTTTTCCGACCGCCGTGCAACCGGTCAAAACATAGATCGCAGATTTCATGCTGCTGTGAGTTGACGCGCTAGCGAACGAGGCGAGGCCAACCCATGCTCCAGTTGACCGCCACGTCGTGACCGTTGCGCCATCGCACTCAACGCCGCGTCCCTGCGACCAAATCAACCGCCTTGGCCGCGAGCGCCGGCACGATTTTTTCCCGAGCCGCGAGATTTTCTTTGATGATATTCACCAACACACTGCCGACGACGACTCCGTCCGCCTGCGCGGCCACTTCGGCCACTTGCGCGCGGGTACCGATCCCGAAACCCACCGCGATTGGCAGCTGCGTGTGCGCCCGAATCCGCGCCACTGCTTCCGGGATGCCGACCGCGACCTGATCCCGCACGCCCGTCACGCCCTCGCGGGAAACGTAATAAATAAAACCCGTCGCCGCGGCCGCGATTTTTGCGATGCGCGTTTCCGGCGTGGTCGGCGCCACGATGCACACCGAGTCGATCCCATGCGCGCGAACCGCTGCGGAAAATTCCGCGCCTTCCTCCGGCGGCAAATCCAGCACCAGCATCCCGTCGACGCCCGCCGCCTTGGCAGCCTTCACGTAGGCCTCAATCCCATTCGAAAACACGAGATTGTAATACGTATAAAACACCACGGGCACCTCGCTGAATTCCCTGATTTTTTTCACAAACTCAAACACGCGCGCCGCTGTCATTCCGCCCTCGAGGGCGCGCTGCGCCGCCAGTTGATTCGTCAAGCCATCGGCCAGCGGATCAGAAAAAGGCACACCCAACTCCAACACATCGACCCCATTTTCCAACAAGGCCCTGCACGCGGCCAACGATGTATTAAAATCCGGATCACCCGCGCACAGATAAGCGACAAACGCCGCGCGGTTTTGCTCACGGGCACGGGAAAAAGCTTGGGCGAGACGAGACATGTGACCCCCATCGCCGCAAAATCCCGCCAACGGAGCAAAGCGAAAGTTTACGAACAGCAAGGTTAGGAGCGCCCGTTCACTTTAGGTCCACCTCAACCAAGACCGGCCGGTGATCCGAAAGCAACGACTTCACCACTTCGCAGTGAATGGGACGACAACCGGCTGGCAAAAAAACAAAATCCAAAGCTCGGCGCGGCAGCATCGAGGGAAACGTGGGCGTCAAAACGGGCTGCAACACATAATCCCCGTAATCCGCTAAATGACTTTGCAAAGAAGCCGTCGCGTCGTCCCTCGTAGCCGGGGTATTGAAATCGCCACAAATGATCGGTTGCACCGCCCAGTCATGGCGGCGCAAGCGATGTTGATCACGCAACCAAGCGAGCAATCGATCGATCTGCCGCAGACGTTGCCCACGTGAACCATAATGTAAGTGGAGATTCACTATCGGCACCCGCCGCCCATGGAATTCAATTTCACCAAAAAGAAACCCCTTCTCCCCGAGCGAACCACGACCAAAAACCACCGTCTGTTCGTGCGAGATCACATGCTGGGAAAGCAGCGCATTGCCATAACTCAGGTTCAACAAACCCGTCCGGCGATTATTAATCCCAAAACGCGCATGAGCAAAGCCCCCGTGCACCCGGAGATAATCAAGATGATCAAAATTACCCGCCCATCGCGAGCACTCGTCTACTTCCTGCAACGCGACAATATCAGGCTCCAGCCGCCGCAACAGCGCGGAGATTTTACGTAAATTGAGGCGCAACTTGCGTGCCGAGGTCAGGCCTTGAATGGGATTGAGGCCCCGCCCGTGTGCGATGTTAAACGTGAGAAGACGCAGTCGCGGCATAAGGTCTAATCGAAGAGTATGCCACCGCACGGACCACAGCAAGTGAGCTAGCGCCCAGATTCCAGAAATAGCGTTAGACATAATCAGCGCATAATGGCCCGAAGGGGCGCTTTGCAGTGACTTACCTCAATACGCTGAGGTGCATGAAAATAGCCGAAAAATGCGCAGGCAGCAAAATATGCGTCACGTGTGACAATATCCGGAGAGAGAGAAATCAATGGATCAAGGATACTGGGTAAGAGCCTCTGTAGGCCCTCAAAAATCCATAATCAAAAATACGTATTATGATAAAAAAACTACGAATTCTAACGCTGATTGCAGCCTCTATCAGCTCTTATAGCTTTGCCGCGGATGCCGCCAGCAACTGGAAAGATCAATGCGCTAAATGCCATGGAGATGACGGCAAAGGAGAAACCAAAATGGGACGCAAGTTAGGTATCACAGATCTTACTGATCCCAAAATACAGGCTAAATTTAGCGACGAGCAGGCATTTAAAGCCATGAAATCAGGCCTAACCGACTCAAGCGGTAAAACTTCGATGAAGGCTATCGAAAATATTTCGGATGATGAAATGAAAGCACTGATTCCATTCGTTCGCGCTTTGATTAAATAAATAAAAGACTGATTTCAGATTAATTATAGGGCAGCCCAATTATGGCAAAACTAGACCCATCTGCTCAAAAAAAATCAGATCATACAGCTAATTATTGGCTAGGTGGTCTAACAGCAGTTTTTTTTAGTCTGACTATATTTTTTGCATTCAATTCCAAGCCGCACGTAGCAGCTCAACCAGAAATTCCATTAGTGGATAAAAAATTCCTTGATACCAGTCCATGGCGGCAAACATACGCTGATTTAGTAAAGGCTAAAGAGGATTTATCAGATTACGATTGTTATGCTTGTCACGATAAAGCGAAGCCCCCGCGCATTCGTTATGATACTAATCAGAAAATAATAATACCTAAAGAACATGCAAACATCGAGATGAGCCACGGCACTCATGAGCGAAATAATATCTGCTATAACTGTCATAACGAACAAAATTTAAACACGTTGCAGGTTCGCGATGGCAACGTCGTGAAATTTGATAATATCCCTCAACTTTGTGGAAGTTGCCACGGTCCAACACTAAGAGATTGGGAAGCTGGTGCGCATGGCCGCACGAGCGGCTATTGGGATCGTCAACTGGGAGATATCAACCGCCTCAGCTGCGCGAATTGCCACAATCCACACGCCCCTGACATCCCAACCCGTGAGGCAGCACCCGGCCCTCATTATTTGCATGAGGCATCGAGCCACGAACCCAGTAAATCGCACCGTTGAAATGAATTCTTTACCTACTCAAATTGATAAAACCTCTGATGCGGCAATGAGTCGCCGCAGTTTCCTTCGCGGTTGCGCCGCTTTTGGCGGAGTTACTGCCCTTGCGGCAAGTCTGGCGCCTTTAAGGGAACTTGGTGATTACACTAACACCGAGCAGTTCCTTCAAAAATATTATAAAGAGCTAACGCCTAGCGATATGACCAAGGTCATTACCCGCATCGAGGGCGAAGTGGAACGGCAGTATGGTATCCGTCCCCACGTACGTGACCTAAAGCCGATGGACGGAGTAGAATTTGTGTATGCCCTAAATCTAACGCGCTGCATTGGGTGCAGAAAATGCGTCCACGCCTGCGTGAAAGAAAACAATCAATCTAGAAGCCCTGAAATCCAATACATCCGTGTTCTGAAAATGCCGCATGGGTCCATGGATGTTGAAAAAGGTAATCACAACTACGACTCCAAGCAGGTACCAGAAAAAGGATTTTTCTACATGCCCATCCAGTGCCAGCAGTGTAAAAATCCACCGTGCGTTAAAGTTTGTCCTGTAAACGCCACCTGGCAGGAAAAGGACGGAATCACTGTAATCGATTATGATTGGTGCATCGGCTGTCGGTACTGCGAAGCAGCCTGCCCTTATTGGGCGCGTCGTTTCAATTTCACTAAACCGCAGATTCCCAAAGATAAGATAAACCCTGATATGTCCTATCTAGGCAATCGTCCACGCAAACAAGGCGTTATGGAGAAATGTCATTTCTGCATTCAGCGGACTCGCGTCGGAAAATATCCAGCTTGTTTAGAGGCATGCCCTGTCGGCGCACGAAAATTCGGAAATATATTAGATCCAAATAGTGAAGTTTCTTATATTTTGCGCGAGAAACGTGTTTTCATTCAATTAAAAGAGGAAATGGGAACATCACCAAGATTCTTCTACTATTTTGACAAATGATTTCTTTTATACGAAACTACATTATATTTCTACTGAGGTGCGCGCGGATTGCATTTATCGGCGATTGGCGCTATTACGCCTGGATGGGGGCACTTACGATCATATGCCTCTTAGGACTAAACGCTTACGCTAAGCAACTCGTTCACGGTCTAATTACGACAGGGATGAGTGATGAAGTTTCATGGGGAGTTTATATTGCTAATTTTACATTTCTAGTCGGCGTTGCCGCCGCCGCGGTTATGATGGTTATACCAGTATATATTTACGGCAATGAGGAGCTACATGATCTAGTAATATTCGGAGAATTGCTTGCGGTCGCTGCAATCATCATGTGCTTAGCTTTTGTCACCGTTGATCTTGGCCGACCCGATCGCTTCTGGCACCTGATCCCCGGTATCGGACAAATGAATTTCCCCCAGTCTATGTTAAGTTGGGATGTATTAGTTTTGAACGGCTATTTACTGCTTAACGTACACATATGCGGCTACTTACTTTACTGCCGTTATCAAAATAAAAAGCCCACGAAATGGTTCTACATACCATTTGTATTTCTGGCTATAGCTTGGGCAGTTTCCATTCATACAGTCACGGCGTTTCTGTACGTAGGCTTGGGTGGCAGACCATTTTGGAATGCATCAATTGTTGGCCCTAGGTTTTTAGCATCAGCATTTACAGCCGGTCCAGCTATAATCATAATAGCACTTCAAATAATTCGGAATTTCACAACTTATCGAATTAAAGACAAGGCATTGCTTACGTTACGCAGCATCGTCCAGGTCTCTATGATCATTAATGTGTTTTTACTCGCTTGCGAAGTCTTTAAAGAATTTTACTCTGGAACTGCTCATAGCGCCTCAGCTAAGTATCTTTTTTTTGGTCTTCACGGACACTACGCCCTGGTCCCATGGATATGGACAGCAATTACATTTAATTTAATTGCTATGGTAATTTTATCATTACCTCTCAGTCGCGGCTTACGATGGCTCGACGTAGCGTGTGTTCTTAGCATCATCGGCATATGGATCGAAAAAGGCATGGGACTTGTTATACCAGGCTTTATCCCTACTCCACTAGGAGCCGTAGTTGATTACAGACCTTCATTTAATGAGACTTTAGTGTGTCTTGGCATTTGGGCCTTCGGATTCCTATGCTACACAGTTTTTTTACGTATGTCTGTGCCAATTTTACAAGGTCGGTTATCCAAGACTAATGAGGGCCAAATCGAATCCGAGATGTATAAATTAACTTAAGCCACAATTATAAAATCTAACTTTCCTTAAAATGGCCAAACAATTAACCGCAGACGACGCCAAGCAATCACTGCTAGGGCACGTTGAATCCAAAGGTCATGAAATTCATTTAAAATACGGACCTCTTCTCGGATGGAGCCAGCTCCAACGTTTACTAGGTGACCGTATCTACGTACGCTATCCCTGCGAAATCATTTTTGACGCCTCAGGTCTTCAGCCGGGTGAATTTGCCCATCCGAACGCGAAAGGAGCTAACCCAACTGACGGATTCATAATGGCCGTACACCCCCTCTTCGAGCAACAACTTGATTTGGTGCCAGCTTTAGTGCTCTACCAGATGGTCTCCGTAAATTACGGAGAATTCGCGTCCTCAGAGGAAGCCGAAACGTTTGGCTCGGCGGCACTCGGAATTACTCGCGACGAATATTACGCGATGTTATGTGAGTTATCTGATGACCTACGTGGCGAAGAAGCACCCTTAGATCTGCAAAATGAGTCTAAATGTGGTGGCGGCGGCAGTTGCGGATGTCACAATTAATTGAGATGACAACGCAATAAAATTGCTCACGCCATCTATGCGAAGGGCATACTTTAATAAACCGCCAACCGCTTAGTACTATATAATTAATATGTGATTATAATTATATAATTTGATCGTGAATATCACGCTTGAAAATCGCACGCCATAATTGCGGTAATTTCAAACTCTTGAGCTGAATGCACCGGAATCACTCAAACGTTTAAAAATTAGTATTAAATTTAAAAATCAAGTACGGCATGGCCCCTGTACTAATAGGTGGTCTTATAGTGCATGCTCTAATGAAACATAAGCGATCGGCCCACGGAAATCCATAAATCCACCCATTACATCATTCTTGCTATCGAAATAGCCAAGCTTTCCATTAGCGAGCCATGTTTTTGATATTTTGTGCTTCAGCTCGATTGTTACCGACGACACTTCTACTGAAACACCATAAGGCATAGTCATAGAAGCCAGTACCGCATTGCCGTTTTTAGCGCTATAGTGATTAGCCTGAATTCCCATATCGGTAGATTTATTTATTACAAATCCCGATAAAGCACCTAAAGTAATATAATCGTTATTAGAATTCTGAATCACACGATTAGTATCAAAAGCGGAGAGTGTTGAGGTCGCTGCGGTCACGCCTGCCCGCGGGTAGATCGTATTAATCGTATGATAAACCAGATTGGCATTTAACTGAAAAAAACAAGCTTTGTTTGGATTCCAATCAAAGCTTTCAGAAATCATGTGATTTTTTGAATTAAGTGAATCGTAGGCTGGAAAATTTGGCAAATACCCTGTGACCTTCATCTTTCCGTCCTGATTGATGTAGCGCGTGGTAAAACCAAATTCTGATGTAAGCCGGACAAGCGCCGTGAATTTATATCCGGCATAATTGGAATCGAGCAGGTAATAATCGCCAATCCGAGTAGCATAACCTGTAGAGCTGTTTTTATGGTTTTTTTCAAAAAATTCACCCCGCAAAGTCAAGAAAGTGGATTGCCGCCAGTTCGCGCCTAATGTATAATTACCATGATCTTCCGCTACGTGATTACTGGCCAGAGTCCCTGAAGCAGCAGAAATATAATTATAGGACGACGTATTGTTTTCATCTCCACTCAGTTCGCGTTTACTTCCGCTAAAATAGATAGCCAGATCTTTGATGCCCGTGTAGCGCAATTCGACCAAGGGAGTTTGTGCATTTTGATGAATTTTTGACCAACCCAAGCGCGGCGTGCTTGCCAATGCTACGGCCGGGGTTCCGGTTGCAGCGATAACAGTATATCCGCTAGAACCACGTATAAACTCAGATTGACCCCGAAGTGCTAATTTCATAAAGAGTGTCTTTGTCGCTTTGTAATCAAGTGCGAGACTACCGGTGTAATTTTTAAGTCTAGTGCCCCCATAAAGTCCTTGATAGTTATCTGTAATGACACTCACAGCGCCGGTCGATGTCGGTGTTATTGTCGTCAGTGGGCGCCCACCGCTAATTTCTGTATGAATAAGCTCATAGGCTCCATTGAGTCGTAAATTTAGTTTTGGGCTCAGAACCGTATCCGAGCTCACGGTTAATCCACTCGTCTTGGTCTTATAAGCATCGTTTTCGGCGATGGCTTGTTGATTGTTCCAGTTAATTGGCGCGACAGCGGCTTTAGCGGCAGGTTGCGCGGCCGTAGCCAAGCCAGCAATCGACCAAGGAATCACTTCGCCTGGAAAGCGTGTCACGTAACGGGTGTCATTGTTATCTGTAGTGTCTCCGTGTAATGATAGTCTAACCGTGGTTTGATCAATTATGTGTTTAACCGAGGCCTCAATATTCTGGTGACGTTCCCCTATATTGATATAGCTAGGGGTAAATTTACGAGTTGGACTCACGGGATTGGGCGCGAGATTGAAAGGGAGTCCCGTCAAATCAGAGTCTCCCCAAATCGTGGAGTCTTTTTTGCCTGAACGGAGTTCATTGGTATAACGCACTTCGAACTCGGGTCGGTCCTTGAGGGCCACCTTAGCCTCAATCCAAAATTTACTACGATCAATGTGCAGGTCTTGATTTGCGAGCGGCATCCATTGACGGTTTAGCGGGAAAAATCCCCCTACTCCGTCATAGAACGTGCGAAAGCGCTTATAACCAAAGTCTATTGAGCCGACGTCAGTCTTGGTTAAATTTACGCGTCCAAGATAGTCTTCAGCGCCTAACATGGCGCGACCGTCGACCGTGGCAGTTGTGGTCTTAGAAACATACTTCACAATATGCAGATCCTCAATGCCCGCACCGCCACCGGCTGGCTGACGAGTTCTGTTTTGAAAGGTGGAATCAGAGCCGCTTACCGCGGCGGCTTGTCCCGTGATTTTGACATAACTCTCAAAATTCGGAAAAGCGTCGCTTTGGGCAGACTCCGCGCCGTGGGTGAGGAGACCGGCGAAGGCCATAATCGTGCCCGTCCCTAGGCGAATTTTGCGAGTATGCGGTGAACGTGGTGCATTCATGACGTGCGAGGGTCGTGGTTTAGTTGCGGAAGTGGTAGCTGGCGTTGGAACCATGGGGTTGCTCGTGGCAACCCGCGCTCCAACATGTGCCTTGCATCAGACGGCTGTTGTGATTCTCCGAAGTGTGGCGAATAGCATTGGCATTGATTTGACCTGATGAGCCAGCATCGGGGGCCTCCAAGTGACAGCGGAGACAAAGGTTGGCGTCACGGGCGACCAGCATTTTGGGGTTAATAGATCCGTGCGGATTATGGCAGGAGACGCAGCCTTCTTTCATCGCGGCGTGTTCATAGACGAAAGGACCCTTTTGTTGGGTGTGACACTTGGTGCATGTCGCGTTCATGCCTTCCAGATCGACGCCGGTGCCAGCAATAGCGTTGCCGGAGTGAGGCTCGTGACAATCGCCACAGCTCATTTTGCCATTCATGACTTGGTGGCTGTTGGGTAGAGAAAATTGCGCCCGTTTATCAAGGTGACACTGGAAACAGGTCTCCGGTGATTTCTGCGGATTAATAATGGTACCACGACCGCCACCTGATGAGGCATGCAAACTACCTGGCCCATGACAGGCCTCGCAACCGGTGTCGCCTAGCTTAGGGTCTGCTAGCACAATACGCGCATGACTCGCCGTCTCAAAATGCGCGGTCTTATTCTCGTGACACTGCGCACATTCTTTCGAACCAATAAACTTCGCTCCAGCCACCTGCGGTGGCGCCAGTAGCGTACGATTGGCCAAGACGCAGCCGATAAGTACCATACCCCACACCGCAGTACCTCCGAAAATGAAAGCGGATTTAGTCCAACAGGGTCGATTGATCATAACGGGGCGGTTTTGAAGGTTAGCGTGTACGCAGGGAGGAGGCTCCTAAGTCGTCGCCCGTATTTACCTTTATTAGCGGCATTCTGACTACGCACGCGTTGGCCATGGGTACGCAGGAATTGCTAATCTCAAAAATAATCGCCCAAACCATGCACAAAAAACACGTCGTCTTAATCCATCGTCGCGCAGTAAGCGGCACGAAATTCCACTAAACCAATTCGGCTAATCTTGGATTCCGTAAAAAACTCACAGGATTCACCGAAGCACCCAAAATCCAATCAAATCTTGCTGCGCAAAGTTGTGCAAACTATGCCGATCAGAAAATGGGTGGCCAACGAGATTCGAACCACCTCAGACTTGACTACGAAAAGCCTAGAAAACATAGCTTTTCATTTGATTATTAGTGAGTTAGAATTTTAAATGAGAATGACACGGAACGAGCCTAAAGGAAGCCAAAAACACGATCGCTGGCAAATCCGTGGCAAATCTTGAGCGCGAAAAATCTGCTGTAGTTGAATTGTGGATTCACGTATCGCGGCATCCTTCCCCGGGTTTCCACCAGATCGCAATTCCATCCTGCCGCAGGACCGGTGCGCCGAATTATCGAACGGCTTCGATCACCTCCTCAAACTTCAGGGCTGCCTCAGTCAAGCGTAAGCGTCCGGTCGGAGACCTCATAGCGGGATGATCGGCATTCGAGTAATCTGTCGAAATGATAACCATCGAGACAGAGGTGCAGGATGAGAAGAGAGACCGCCGCGGTCGGCCGATCACATCGGTGGCGAGGCGCGAAGAACTGGTT
>CANFSZ010000019.1 GCA_947449835.1 Opitutia bacterium | reverse complement strand
TGGCTGTTTTTCGCTTCATAGGTTTGGTAGAATCGGGCTTGGAAATGGGTGTCGCAGGAGTGGCTTGAGTTTGAGCCAGATGGTGAGGTTTGGGTGGCGAGGCGAAAAAAATCATGATCGCACCGGATTGGGCGTCTTCGACGACGCTCAGTCCGGTATCAGATATCATGCGGGCGAGGGCATCGCGGACGGACAACGGCCCCTGCACGGCGTTGGTCGTCACGCCGGTGACGGCGGCGACCGGAAATAAGATTTCTCGTTTCGCTTGAACGCTGAATTGCTTGAAGGTCTCCGCCGCTTCTCCCTCGGGCAGATCGAACTTGATTACCGTGGTTTGGACTGAGCCGATGGCCACGACGGGCCATGTTAATACAAGAATGATCGCGAGAATCTTCCCCATGAGACGAGACGGTAATGTAAGAACACCGGTTGGGTGCATGAAATGAGGAGGGCATCGTGTCCAATAGGGGCGGGTACCTCTAACACAGATGCTTCAATTGAGTATTTCCGTTAAATTTAATTTTATCCGTCGCACGATTTTAAGGCGCGCTCCGCCTAGGTGAGATTTAACGGGCCTTGTGAAGCCTGATTTCGCTATCACCGTTACGCTCGGCGCGTGTGCTAAAGCCCATTTCCACAAGGCGGACAAAGCCTTCGATATTATCCGAACGGAAGGTCGCGCTGATGCGAATTTCGGCGAGCTCGGGATCGACCAAGACCAATTGCGTGTGGTTGCGTCGATTAAAGGCTGCGACCACTTCGGACATCGGGGCCGCCGTGAAGTCCAGCAGTCGATGTTGCCAGGCGAGCACGCGCTCGATTTCGCCGGGAGTTAGTGTGGCGATCTGGGGCGCGGCGGGTTGGGCTAAGAGTGACACCACGGCGCGTTGACCGGCTTCCAAGAGCGGCACGACTGGGGCCTTGTCCGCCAGACCTACACTTGCCGGCTCGGACTCGTCTGAGGTTTCGCTCACGCGCACGCGACCCTCGGTGACGAGCACTTCCACCACGACTTGGTCTAGGCGGACGTTAAATGCAGTCCCTACGGCAAAAACATCCATGCCGCGCGCGGTGACAATAAATGGCCGCGCTGGGTTTTTGGTGACGGTAAAATGCGCTTCACCTAGTTCGAGACTCACGCGTCGCTCCGTCTTCGTAAAATGCACACGCATGACGGCTCCTTGGTTCAACTCTACGATGCTTCCGTCCTCGAGTTTGCGCTGGGTGACGAGGTTTGAGGTCGGAGGGACGCCTGTTGCGACGGAGAGAGTCGCGGGCGCAGTCGCCGGTTTTTTTGAGATAAAAACGGCCAGAATAACCGCCGCGGCCGCCAAGGCCAGTCTAGGCGCAAAACGCAGGAGTTGTTTGCGCGGCGGGGCGAGCAAATCGGGATTGGGCCGAGCGCTATGTTCGGGTCGCCAGTGGGCGAGCGCTTCAAGGCGTTGCCAGTTTTGGCGATGCTGAGTGAATTGCAGACGGTGACGAGGATCTTTGGTGAGCCAGTGGAGAAATTCATCTTGTTCAGCTGGCGTCAGTCCACGGTCATGGCGCAGGACCCAATGCGCGGCCGCAGTGGCTACGGCCTCCGAATCATGATCTAAGGGCGAATTCATCGTCCGAGCGGGCGCTGACGTTCGAACTGCGCGAAATATTCGGTCAATTTCTTGAGCCCAATCGAGGCCTGAGCTTCGACGGTGTGTTCGGCCAATCCTAGCTGAGCCGCGACTTCCTTTTGAGAAAGTCCATAGATGCGGCGCAGCGTGATGATCTGGCGGCAGCGGGTCGGAAGAGACTGGATGGCGTGGGTCAAGAGTTCGAGTTCCTGGGCGCGGGCGACTTCGTGGGCCACATCCGCGCTCTCTTCATAGATGCCGTTGAGAGCTGATTCCGCTAAGGCAAAATTCCCCGCTACTTTTTCGTGGCGCACTTGGCCGAGCACAATATTGCGCGCTGTCGTGAAAAGAAACGATTTCGGGGTTGTGATTTCATGTTCCTTCCGCGCGGCTAATACGCGCATAAAAGACTCCTGAATAACGTCATCAAAGTCCGATCGCTGCGGAAACTGTCCGCGCAACCAGGCGCGCAGCATGGCTTCATGCGGCTGTAAATGTTCGGCAAACCAGCGGGACGACTCAGGGTTCTCAGGGGGCAAGGGTGCTGTATAAGTGGAGTCGCGCCGACGCTGACTCCAGCATTTTTATTTTTAGTAACCACAGTTTTATTCAACCCAAAACCAGAAGACGTGATTAAATCTGGGCACAAAAAACCCGCGGTGCGATTGATCGCAGCCGCGGGTTGAAGGATTTTTTCTGAGGCTAAACTTACTTGCCGGATTTGGCGGTCTTCTGGCGAAGGCCGTTATTCAGAATGCGTTTGCGAAGACGGAGGCTCTTGGGGGTAACCTCGAGGAGTTCGTCGGCGGCGATGTATTCGATCGCGCGCTCAAGGCTGAATTTGGCGGCCGGAATCAGGCCGGTGGCGACACCGGAACCCTGCGAACGGAAATTCGTGAGGGCCTTTTCGCGGACGGCGTTACAGGCGATGTCTTCGTTGCGGGGATTCTCGCCAACGATCATTCCTTCGTAAACCTGCTCGCCGGGACCGACGAAAAGTTTGCCGCGTTCCTGCACCATGAGGAGGGCGTAAGTGGTGGTCTCGCCGGCTTCGGTCGCGATGAGGGTGCCGGTCATGCGGGTGAGCACCTCGCCCGCGTAGGGGCCGTATTCCTTAAAGAGATGGCTCGTGATGCCGCGGCCGCTGGTCGCGTTGATCACGTCGATTTCCATGCCGATCAGGCCGCGCGTGGTGATGGTCGCCTCGATCATGGTGGAGTGCGAAAGCTTCTCCATGTTCGTGAGGAGACCTTTGCGGTTGGCGAGATTTTGCATGACGGAGCCGACGCACTCATCGGGTACTTCGACCCATACGGTTTCGTAGGGTTCGTGGCGAGCGCCGTCGACGATCTTCTCGATCACGGTCGGGCGAGAGACGACGAGTTCGAAGCCTTCGCGGCGCATCGTCTCGACGAGGACGGCGACTTGCATGGCGCCGCGGGCCTTGACGTTGAACACGCCGGCTTTGTCGGCGTCTTCGATGTAGATAGAGACGTTGGTCTTCAACTCCCGCATCAGGCGCTCGCGCAGCTGACGGGAGGTTACGAGCTTGCCTTCTTGGCCGACGAGTGGGCCGTCGTTGACTGAGAACTGCATCTCCAGCGTCGGCGGATCAATCTGCGTAAAGGGTAGGGCATGGGCGTCTTCGTTCACGGCGAGGGTGTCGCCGATGTCGACGTCTTCGAAGCCGGCGAGACCGATGATGTTACCGGCGAAGGCCGACTCGACTTCACGCTGGCCGAGGCCGGTGAACTCAAAAATCTTGGTGATCTTGGCGCGGATGCGCTTCTGGTCGGTGGTGCGGACGACGAACACGGGGTCGCCGACCTTCACGGTGCCACCGAGGATCTTGCCGACGGCGATACGGCCGACGTAGTCGCTCCAATCGATGTTGGAAACCAACATATGGAACGGGTCGCCCGGCTTAGCGAACGGTGGCGGGACGTGGTCGATGATCGTCTGGAAGAGTGGGGTCATATCCTTCTTCTCATCACCGAGCTTGTACATCATGTAGCCATCGCGGCCGGAGCCGTAAACGACGGGAGCATCGAACTGTTCCTCGGTCGCGTTGAGCTCCATGAGGAGCTCAAGAACCTTGTCATACATCTTGGCCGGGTCGGCGTTGTCGCGGTCGATCTTGTTGATCACGATCACGACCTTGAGGCCGTGGGCGAGGGCTTTGCGGAGCACGAAACGGGTCTGGGCTTGGGGGCCGTCGTACGCATCGATGACCAAGAGCACGCCGTCCACCATGCGGAGGGCGCGTTCGACTTCGCCGCCGAAGTCAGCGTGGCCGGGGGTGTCGAGAATGTTGACGATCTTGCCCTGCCAGTGAACGGAGGTGTTCTTGGCCTTGATCGTGATGCCCTTCTCTTTCTCGAGATCCATGGAGTCCATGGCGCGCACCTGCACCGCTTGGTTGGCGCGATAGACGCCGCCTTCTTTAAGGAGTTGGTCCACGAGCGTAGTTTTGCCGTGGTCAACGTGTGCAATAATAGCGATGTTACGGATGTTCTGATTCATAGCGCGGAGTCGTTCTGGTCTTTGGAAAAAAGAAGAACGTGCTCTCGCGCTCCGCCGAAGGCAAGGCCGAAGGCGGTTTGAAGCCGAAAAGACACTAATAGGCCCCCGCGGGCCATCAAATCAGAGCAGAAACTTACGCTCGCGCAGCCAATAAAGACATTGTTCGGCCCAAGGCGGAGCCGGTTTGCCGGGGCGACCGAGACCGAGGCCGTGGGCACCCTTCTCATAAATATGGAGCGAGTAGGGCACGTGCGCCGCCCGCAGCGCGGCCGCGAAGAGATGGGCGTTTTCCACCGGCACTGTTTTATCTTCCATTGTGTGCCAGATGAACGTGGGCGTGGTCTGCGCCGTGACCTGCAACTCGCTGGATAGATAACGCACCAGCGCGAGATCGGGATTTTCGCCGATTAAATTTTTGCGCGAACCTACGTGACCGAATTCCAAGAAGCTGATCACCGGATAGCACAAAATCGCAACGTCAGGACGCGAACTCTCGCGTTCAACCAAATCGGCATCCTCGGGTTTTCCAGCGTCGAAATGCGTCGCTAAGGTCGAGGCTAAATGCCCGCCAGCCGAAGAACCGATGACACCGATCCGCGCCGGATCGAGCCCATCACGTTTGGCCCAAACACGCATCAAACGCAGCGCGCGCGCCGCGTCGTTCAGCATCGCTGGATGCCGATAACCCGCCGAACCGAGACGATATTTCAAAACATAGCAGGTGACGCCTTGCGCGGCAAACCACTCCGCGTACCCCGCGCCTTCGTGGTCGGCTAAATGGGCATAACCGCCACCAGGCAAGACGAGCAACGAAGCCCCGTTGGCCTTGCCGCCAGCTGGTGCGAATAACGTGAGCGTGGGGATATCTTGAGGTTTGTCGCCTAGCGCTCCTGGCGCAGCCGTGGCCCAAAGTGGCACCACCGGACCCGCCGAGGCGGCGAAGAGCGAGGTGGAAAAAATCAGCATGCCAAAACCAAACCAGACGCGGGGACTTTTTGATAACATCATAAAATAGGGGTGAGTTAAGCGTGGGGTTGACTCCCTCGTTGGCAAGGCTCGGCGCGGCGCGCGCTGTTGGCTTGCCTCGCTCCGGACACGGTAAACGCTGGTTCCTTACGTCTGCCATGCGCCCTTCCGCTTTGCCCATCTACGAACTCGAATCTGCCGTCGTGAGCGCGCTGCGCGCTGGCGGTCGCTTGATCGTGCAGGCGCCCACCGGTTCGGGTAAATCGACGCAGATTCCGCAGATGTTGCTCCAACACGGCTTCCTCGACGGCGGCGAAGTTGTGGTGCTGCAACCGCGCCGTCTCGCGGCGCGCATGTTGGCGAGACGCGTCGCCGAAGAAGTCGGTACCGCGCTGGGCGACGTCATCGGCTATCAGATTCGCCTCGAGTCCAAGGTCTCAGCGAAGACCCGTGTGCGATTTGTCACCGAGGGTATTTTGCTCCGTCAGATGTCGTTTGACGCGAAATTGCGGGGGATCAACGCGCTCGTCTTCGACGAATTTCATGAGCGCCATCTTTACGGTGACATCTCACTCGCACGGGCGTTGCAGATACAGCGCACCACGCGGCCGGATCTGAAAATCATTGTGATGTCGGCGACGCTCGACGCCGGTTTGCTGCGCGACTACCTCGCGCCGTGCGACGTGCTGGTGTCGCAAGGCCGGAGTTTCCCGGTGAAGATCGAGTATCTGCCGAAAAGCGTAAACTTCGAGCATGAGCCCGCATGGGACGTCGCTGCGCGCGAATGCGAACGCGTCGCGAGCCTCACCGAGGGCGATATGCTCGTGTTCATGCCAGGCGCCTACGAGATCAACCGCACCCTTCAGGCGATCCAAAACGGTCGCGGGCTACGCGATTTTGTCATTTTCCCGCTTCACGGCGAGTTGCCGCCCGAGCAGCAAGACCGCGCGGTGGCGCGAACGTCGGCGCGCAAAATCATCGTTTCCACCAACGTCGCCGAAACCTCGCTCACCATCGACGGAGTAACCGCCGTGATCGACTGTGGCCTCGCGCGCCTGGCCCGCTTCGATCCGCATCGCGGCATCAACACGCTGCTCATCGAAAAAATTTCCGCAGCTAGCGCAGACCAACGCGCCGGCCGTGCAGGCCGTACCGCGCCCGGCGTTTGCGTGCGGCTTTGGACGGAACGCGAACACGGCACGCGTTCGCTCCAAGAGTTGCCGGAAGTAAAACGTCTCGATCTCTCCGAAGTCGTCTTGACGCTCAAGTCGAGCGGCATCGACGACGTGTTTGGCTTTCCTTGGCTGGAAAAGCCCGATGCAAGAGCGCTGGAACGCGCGGAGCTCTTGCTCGCAGATTTGGGCGGGCTGTCCGGCTTGAGTCGCTCGATCACCGAGCTGGGCCGCAAGATGCTGCGCTTCCCGTTGCATCCGCGTTACGCGCGTATGTTGCTCGCGGCGCAGGAGCGCGGTTGTGTGCGCCCCGTCGCGCTAATGGCGGCGCTCACGCAAGGACGTAATTTTTTACTGCGCGGCTCCACGAAAGAAGTCGAACAGGCGCGGGAAGATCTGCTCGGCGAAGAACACGAGAGCGATTTTTTTCTGCTCATGCGCGCGTGGAGCTACGCGGATAAAAATAATTACAGCGTCGATGCCTGTCGCCGGCTGGGGATTCATGCGCAAGGCGCCCGCGCGGTCGGCCCGCTCCACGAACAATTTTTGGAAATCGCCCGCAAGGAAGGGCTCGATGTCACCGACGCCCGCCTTGATCCCGTCGCGGTGCGAAAGTGTGTGCTCGCCGGATTTTCCGACCAACTCGGCAAGCGGCTCGACGCGGGCACGCTGCGCGTCGAACTCGTCCACGGCCGCCGCGGCGTGTTGGCCCGTGAAAGTGGGATTCAGCAAGCGCGGTTACTGGTGGCGGCAGAAATCAGCGAAATAGGACGTGGTGACGGCGAGGTGAACACCTTGCTTACGCTCGCGACAGCCATCGAAGAACCTTGGTTGAAAGAACTTTTTCCTGATGATTACGGCGAAGCGCGCGGCGTCCTTTACGACGAACAGGCGAAGCGCGTGGTCGCGCGGAAAGAGAAGCGTTTTCGTGATCTCGTCTTAGAAGCCAAGGGCAACTCCGACGATGTGCCGATGAACGAAGCGGCCGCTCTACTCACAAAAGAAGTTCTCGCTGGTCGCATCACGATCGACGCTTGGGACGAGACGGTGGAGCAGTGGATCGTGCGCGTGAATCGGCTCGCGGAATGGTTTCCGGAGCTGGAGGTCAATGTTTTGACCGACGCCGATCGTGGCACGTTGATTGAGCAAATTTGTTTTGGTGAAACGAGCGCGCGCGGCGTGAAAGAAAAAGCGGTGATGCCTGCGCTGCGCGATTGGCTCACGGCAGAACAACTCGCCGTGCTCGACGATTATCTGCCGGAAAAACTCACGATGGGTAACGGCCGAAAAGCTAAACTCACTTATAATAAAGAAGGCCCGCCGATTATGAGCGCGCGCATTCAGGAGCTTTTTGGCGTCGAGGGGAAATTCACCATCGGACACGGCCGCGTGCCAGTGAAATTTGAAGTACTTGCGCCCAACCATCGCGCTATTCAAGTGACGGACGACCTAACGAGTTTCTGGCGCGACATGTACCCGAAGGTAAAAGCCGAGCTCTCGCGCCGCTATCCGCGGCACGAGTGGCGCTGAGACGGGCAGTTACTTCGCGGCGCTGCCGTTTACTAAGACGATATACATCGCTGCTTCCTTGATGCGGGTGTCTTCGGTGTTCGCGCCAAGCGTGAAGCTGGCGTCTTTTTTGGTCGGGCGGGCGAAGAGACTTAGCGATTGGCCTAGGACGAGGATTTTGGCGCCGGTGGGCTTGAATTGTTTCGTGAGCCAAGCGGGGCGAGGGAGGCGGTCGTCGTGGGCGATGGTCACCGTGCTATCGGCGCTCACGGCGATTTCCATTAAATCAACGGCGCTGTAAGTTGAATCGCGGTCATCGGCTTGTACCCAGTCAGCCCCGACGAGATCGGACGGGAGCGCTGGGAATGGGGTCTCGGCGTTGACGTAAGCATTTTTGCCCGGACGCGCGTCGACTTCGACGTGCACAATCGCGGCGTTGGGCGCGGTGTAGTTCAACGTTTTGATAAATTTACCGAGCATGATCGGGCCGCTCGTTTTGACGGTAGTGTTGGTGCTGGGCTTAATCGTGCGGACGGGCGCTTGAGCGGGAAGAGCTACTCGACCTGAGTCGGGCGCGGCACCCGTGAAGAGGACCGAATTAATTTCAACACTAGCGGCAGCGAGGCCGGCGCTGCGGGCGGTGACGGTGAGCTTGCCGGGCGTGCGGCCGGCGCGGACGGCGACGCGATTGATGCCGGCTTCGAGATCGAGAAAGAGGTTGTTCGTAGACTCGAGTTTGCCGCTGTTGTAGCCGCCGCGCCAGGTGCCGGGGCCGTTAAAGGTAAAATCGACTCGAGGCTGCGCCGTGGGGCAGCGCTGGCCTTGAGCATCGACCGCTTCGACGTCGATCAAGGCGATATCGGAGCCATCAGCGCGCAGACCACCTGGCGCGCTCATGGCCGTGAGGCGAAGGGCCACGGCAGCGCCCGCGGTGCGTTTCGAGTCGGTAGCCACAGTTTTTCCATCGTGCGTGGCGACAGCTTTGAGTTCTCCGGGTGCAAATATGGTTTCGGGAAACGTGAAGAGGTAACGGTCCGAGCGTTTGCCTAAACCGAGGGATTGGCCGTTGAGGAAGAGTTCGACGTCGGAGGCGTTCGAGGCGACGTAGATGATTTTCTTGGTGTCTGCAGGGTAAGTCCAATGGCCGATGATTTTAACTTGGGGCGTGTCACTCCACATGGCAGTCATTACATCGAAAGCCGGTTTCTGCAGACGCACGGCGTCGACTTCGCCGCTGTTGCGCGTGACCTCGACGGCGACGCGACCACCACTCGTGCTGTCGGAGAAAATCCAGTTGCCGCCGCCAGCGTGATTCGCGGCGCCGAGTTTTTTCACGTAGTGACTGACTTCGTTGACGGCGAATTGTTCAGAGGTGAGCTGGTAAGTTTGGCCCTTGGCCTCGGGGTAGCCGAAGTTGGGCGGCGAAAAATTATCCCAGACGCGGCGCGGGGATTCTTCGCGGTTGTATTCGCCTTCGACGACGGGCAGACGGGCAATTTCACGTCCGCCCTCGGTGCCGACCCCGACGTCCATGAATTCCGCGGTGATGGCATCGGCGCGCCGGTGCGTGTAGGCGCGACCTCCGTGCGGGTCGTATTTATCCATGTAGCCGCGTAGTTCTTGGGCGTGGGCTCGGGTGATCTTCTGATTGCCGCCTTCCCAGAGAAGAATCGAGGGGTTGTTGCGGAAATAAATAATCGCATCGCGGAACACGCTCGCGCGCAGTTTCCAAGCACCACCAATCGTGTCGTGCTCGCCATCGGCTCCGGGTTGGAGCGCCACAATACCGAGACGGTCGCCGGCGGAAATTTGGGCCGGGCCTGCGGCCGCGTGGCCCCAACGGACGAAGTTGCCGCCGCCGGCACGCATGAGCTCAAGCGTATAAAAATGCAGCCAATCCGGGAGCGCGGCGCCGAGGCCGGCCCATTCGTTGGTGGGTTTCTGGCCCCAGCCGTGGAGTTTCAAGTGTTGGCCATTGATATAAAAACCCGAAGCCGTGTCCCAACGGACGTGACGGATGCCGAGGGGGATTTCGCTGGTGTCGATCGTTTCACCTGCAACGCGAAGCGCGGCTACGACGCGGTAAACGTGCGGATAGGCCGGTTCCCAGAGTCGAGGATGCACCAATGGGGCAGAAAATTTGAACTCGATGGACGCGCCGGCGGCGACGGATTTTTTATCCGTAAAATTCAGAACGGAGCGACCGGCGGCGTCGAAAACTTCAGCGTGGAGCTCGACCTCGGCCGCGGTCATGCGCTCATTGCGCGCGGGCACTTCGAGGCCAATCAACGCGGATTTTTCGGTGATCTCGGTGGCGTAGGCGTAGGGTCCGGCCGTTTCTAAAAAGCTGTAAAGCGGGAGCGAAATGTGCAGCGGGTCGGTGAGGTGGAGGCGGACATTGCGGTAAAGTCCACCGTGCGCGGGATGCCAGTGCGGGTTGTTCCAAGGGATCTGGTCGGCTTGCAGGTCCGAGAGATTTTCTGGGATGGATTCGTTAAATTGCTCGGACAGTTTGGCGAGGTTAGGGTGGGTTTTATCGTTGGTCGCGGCCTGCGCGGAGATCGAAGGATCAAGCGGATCCTTCATGAAACGGTTGTCGCACATGACGGCGAGGACGTTGGGTTGTCCGGCGGGACGAAGGTGAGGGGTGAGATCAAAGCCGAAGGGGGTGAAGCCGGATTTGCTCACGCCGAGAAGTTGGCCATTGACGTAAACTTCGGCGATCTGGCGCGCCGCCTCGAATTCGATAAAAACTTTTTTACCGGCGCTAGCGGCGGGAAGCGTGAATGTTTTCCGGTACCAGGTGCGTCCGCTCCACTGGATCTGTTCGCCGCGATGGCCCGGGGTCGACCAATTGTCGAAGGTGTCGGTATCGTTGTAGGTGTGGGGCGCTGAAACCGTAGCCCAAGCGGAATCGTCGAAGCCCACGGCGGCCGCTCCGGAGGGATCGGCCTTGATGAAACGCCAATCGGGATTGAAATTTAAGGTAACGCGTTCGGCGGCGCCCAGGGCGTGGAATAGCAGGCCGAGTGTTACAGCGAGACTGAAGAAGAAGCGTTGAGCAGTAGGGGAACTCATGCGCTCATCGTGCGCAGAGCCACGGCCACGGCTAGGCGAAAACGCGTGTACTTGCTTAAACTGTTAACGGTGTTGGCACTGAGGTTGTCGGGCTCGGCGCTTCAACAGGCGTCGGAATGTAGCGTCGGCGGATCGGCGTAAGCACGCGCTCCGCCGGGGTGCGATAGGCGCGGCGGCGATAGCCCGCGAGGGCAGGGTCGGATGCGCAGCGAATTTGGTAAGACTGCATTCGCGCGAAAAGATCGTGTAACTGAGCCGGGAGAGGATACGCGTCGAGGCCGGACTTTTCCAGGGCTACGAGCAACTCGTGCGTGGTCTCTAAAGTGGAAAGACAACCGGCCTGCGGTTGTTGTTTGATGATGAAGCGACTGGGGGCGGACGGGGTGAACATCACGCGCGGCAGCCGTTGCAGACTCGGGCTCAGTCGGAGCATTTTGCGAGCGCCGCTCCAGGTGCCATCGAGCAGAAAAAGCACGAGGCTTCGGCCGCCTAGATCGGTCTCGCTCAAGGCTCCCGTAGTGAGATTACGCGCCGTCGGTCCGGGATAAACCAAGACCGGGAAATTGGCCGGATCCGCGATCAACGCTTGGACCAGTTCATGGGTGTCGAACGTTAATCCCATGTGAATCTCGCTGGTCGCAAGACAGAGATGCGTGAGACGTCCCGTCCCGGCCTTCTCATGTTTGAATTCTTTAGGGTGCATGAGGTAGACGAATTTCGTCCGCGTCGGCATAGGCGTGATCGAGCTGCACCAGCAGAGAGACTGCGGCCAAAAACAACGGTAACAAGTGATGCGACTCATGCGGAGCTTGAGATTGGAGCCGGTCTCGTGGCGGGGTCAATGCGCGCCACGTTAACTCAAAACTATGCGGAGCTCTTTAAGAACGGAGGTCGTCAGCGTCCTAGTGAGTGCGACGTTGCGATCCAGCGATTCGGCCCACAAGATTATGATTGATGTCAGCTAATGTTCATTCCTCGCGCAAACCGCAAC
This sequence comes from Opitutia bacterium, assembly GCA_947449835.1. Lineage (GTDB taxonomy): Bacteria > Verrucomicrobiota > Verrucomicrobiia > Opitutales > Opitutaceae > Tous-C4FEB. The sequence goes on along the minus strand of CANFSZ010000019.1, from coordinate 34,728 downwards.
CGTTGCGACCGGTCGCAACGCTGCGTACGCCTTTTTTGGAGAAATTTGGCGTGCCGCGGCAGAGCGGGCTCGTGCCGGAGGCGGAAGGGCTCGTCGTGTTTGCGCCGGAGTTTGCGCGGAACGAATTTGTGCGTGGGCTCGAGGCGTTCTCGCATATTTGGCTCATCACGCAGTTTCATCATAACGACACATGGGCGGGCGCAGCCACGGTGCGTCCGCCGCGGCTGGGGGGTAACGAGCGCGTCGGTGTCTTCGCGTCACGCTCGCCGAATCGGCCCAACGGCCTTGGTCTGAGCTTGGTGCGTTTGATCGCCGTTGAGAAATCGCCGACCTTGATGTTGCGCGTTGCCGGCATTGATGCGGTGGATGGGACACCCGTTTTTGACGTCAAACCGTACTTGCCTTGGTGCGAAGCGCCCGTCGAAGCGCGCGCGGATTGGGCGCAAGCGGCGCCGGCGGCCCGTGCGGCGGAAAACGTCATCATCCCACCCGAGCTTTCGCTGCATGTGCTCAACACGACGCCGGAAAACGGCTCGGCAACTTTGGCGCTCGTGCGGCAGCTTTTACAGCACAACCATCAACCCGCTTATCAACACGACACCTCGCGTCTCTACGGCATGAGCGTGGCCGGGTGGAACGTGCGGTGGCGTCTGCTCGAGGGCGATCGCGTCGAAGTGTGCGCGCTGGAGCGCTTGGGCGCGCCGTGAGTGCGCAAGGCTTGTCTTGTGTGCACGTAATCGGCGTTGTTCGGCCATGACGTCGCCGATTCCTCTGCTGGCCCCGTTGGCCGGTCGGCCAACCGTGGATGCAGTCATGGATAAATTTCTGGCGGTAGCCTCCGCGAAAGGACTCACGCTTTATCCGGAACAAGAGGAAGCGATTCTGGAGTTGTTTGATGGCAAAAATGTGATTCTCGCCACCCCGACCGGCTCGGGAAAATCGCTGGTTGCCGCCGCACTGCATTTCAAGGCGCTTTGTGCGGGCGAGCGCTCGGTTTATACCTGTCCCATCAAGGCGCTGGTGAATGAAAAATTTTTGTCGCTGTGCCGCGATTTCGGTCCGGAAAACGTCGGCATGATGACCGGCGACGCGAGCGTAAATGTGGCCGCTCCGGTGCTGTGTTGCACGGCGGAAATCTTGTCGAATATCGCGCTCGGTGGCGGACCGCGCGCCGCGGCGGTGAAAGCGGTGATTATGGACGAGTTTCACTACTACTCGGACGTCGAACGCGGTACGGCGTGGCAGGTGCCTTTGCTCACGCTCACGGGCGCTCGCTTTTTGTTAATGTCGGCTACACTGGGGGCGACGGAGTTTTTCGAACGCGAGTTAACGCGCGTGACGGGTGCGGCGAGTTTGACGGTGCGGAGCGAGCGGCGGCCGGTGCCTCTGTCCTTTGAGTATTCGGAGACGCCGCTGACTGAGCGGGTGGCGGAAGTGCTCATTCAAAAACGCGCCCCAGTATATTTGGTGCATTTTACGCAACGCGATGCGGCCGAAGCGGCGCAGGATTTGATGAGCCTCGACGTGTGCTCAAAAGACGAAAAGTCTGCGATCGCGACTGAGCTGGAGCGCGTAAAGTTTAACAGTCCCTACGGCAAAGAAGTGAAGCGCTGGTTGCGGCACGGCGTGGGCGTGCATCACGCGGGGTTGTTGCCCAAATATAAAATCCTGGTGGAGCAGCTGGCGCAAAAAGGCCTGCTAAAAGTGATCTGTGGCACCGACACGCTCGGAGTTGGGATCAACGTGCCGATCCGCACGGTGCTGTTCACGCAGCTCTGGAAATATGACGGGAAAAAAGCCGCGGTGTTGGCGGTGCGGGATTTTCGTCAAATCGCGGGTCGGGCGGGCCGGGCCGGTTTTGATGATCGCGGTTACGTTATCGCGCAGGCGCCAGCGCATGTGATTGAGAATAAACGCGCCGAGGAAAAACTAGCCGGCAACCCCCAGAAACTACGCAAATTGATTAAGGCGCGCGCCCCCGAGGGAGCAGTCGGCTGGGACGCGAAAACTTTTGAACGCCTGCAGACGGCCCCGCCGGAGGGACTCACCTCGCGCTTCGCTCTTTCGCACGGAATGTTGCTACTCATGCTCAGTCGCGCCGGTGATGGTTGTCGGGCCTTGCAGCGGCTTATTGCCGATGCGCATGAGCCAGCCGCTCGCAAGCCCGCGCTCCGTGCGCGTGCTTGGCAATTATTCAGGGCTCTCATTGAGCGAAAAATCGTGGAAGTTATTCCACGCGCCGAACGGGACGGAAGCGGTGGGAAATTACGGGTTAACGTCGAGCTGCAGAACGATTTTTCCCTCCATCAGGCGCTTTCCTTATATCTGCTCGATACGGTGCCTCTGTTGAACCGCGAATCGCCAGATTATCCGTTCGATGTTCTTACGCTTTGTGAGGCCATCGTGGAAGATCCGGAGGCGATATTACGTCGGCAAGTGGATCGCTTGAAGACGGAAAAAATGGCGGAGATGAAAGCTGCGGGCGTCGAATACGACGAGCGAATCGCGAAGCTCGAAGAAGTAGAATACGTGAAACCATTGCGTGAATTTTTGTACGCTACGTTTAACGCCTTCGCAGGCGCACATCCGTGGGTCGAGAGCGAAAACGTGCGCCCGAAATCAATCGCTCGTGAAATGTTCGAAGGCTACCGCTCGTTTTCCGATTATGTAAAAGATTACGGCTTGGAACGTATGGAGGGGCTCTTGCTGCGTCACCTCACCCAAGTTTGGAAAGTACTCGCTCAAACCGTGCCCGACAGCGCGAAAACTGAAGACGTTGCCGAGATGGAAGTGTACTTCCGTGAGTTAATCCGCGGCGTGGACGCGAGCTTACTGGAGGAATGGGAACGCTTGAGAAATCCCGACTGGATCGCGCCCGATCATGGCAACTCAGATAAACCTGCGCGACCGTTGAGCTTCGATATTACCCGTGATGCGGCCGCCTTCAAGCGACTCATTCGCACGGAAATTTTATCGATTTTACAGCGCGCGCTATCATGGGATGAAGAGCACGAGAAGATCCGAAATGAGTTTGCTCAGTATGGTGAGGCGCGGGGTCGTTTCCGGGTAGATCCGGAGGGGCGAGCGACGAAACACACGCATTTTGGGGCCATCGTGAGCGAGGGTGAGATTGCCACCGCAAGTGTTGGCGAGATGGAGGTGGCGCACGTGTTGGTCGATGCCGACGGAGCGAATGATTGGGAGGCCGTTTTTGGTGTCTCGGTGGCTGCATCGCGAACTGAAAACCGGCCTGTGGTGCGTCTAATCACCGTGCGTCCCATCGGGGGTGCCCAGGGCGAAGTGCCACCTATTATGTGACACTTTTTGGGGTTATGTTTACTGCAAAGATTTTTGAATTCGCTTGGGGTAAAACTCCGTACGCGTTCTTTATTCAAAGATGAAAGCGGCGCTGCCATTTATTGTTCATCTAGACGCTGATGCTTTTTTCGTGGGATGTGAACAGGCACGGCGACCGGAATTGCGCGGAAAAAAATGCGCCGTAGGCGGTACAGAACGAGGAATCATTTCCTCGGCCAGTTACGAAGCCCGAGCTTGCGGGGTGTATACGCCGATGCCGACGAGCCAGGCGTTACGCGTGTGTCCCGATTTGATTATGATTCCGCATACGACCGGACTCTACGGTCAAGTTTCAGCGGCTATGTTTGATCTGTGTGAATCGATCACGCCATATGTACAACGCAACTCGATCGATGAAGGTTATCTCGATCTGGCTCCTTGTGCGCTCAAGACCACCGCCGAGGTGGAGGACTTGGTGCGCAGGTTACAGCGGTTAATTTGGGACGAGTTAGAGATCACCGTTTCAATGGGCATCGCGGCCAACAAGCTAGTAGCTCAGATCGCGAGCAAACTGAGGAAGCCGCAGGGATTTGTGGTCGTGCCGGTGGGATCGGAGCGGGATTTTTTAGCGCCGTTGAGCATAGGAAAACTGCCGGGGATCGGAGCTAAGACGGAGGCCGCTTTAGCTGAGTTTGGGTTGAAACTTATCGGTGATGTTTGTGGGCGAGGTGAGCATGAATTGAAGGCAGCGTTAGGTAATGATTGGGCCGCGGTGGTGGCGATGGCTGGCGGGGAAGACAATCGTCCCGTCGAAACCACCACGCCGGACGCAAAAAGTTATTCGCAGCAGGAGACGTTTGCGGAGGATGTCGGTGAATTTTCTAAAATTGAGCGTGTCGCGAAACGGATGATTGATGAATTGCTGCCGAAAGTGCGGGCTGACGGGAAACGCGTCAGGACGATGACGGTGAAGGTGCGCTATGGAGATTTTACGCAGACCTCTCAGGCCAAAAGTTTAACAGAGGCGAGTGATCTGGAGGCCCCATTTTATCCGCTCTTGGGTTCGCTTCTGCGCGAGGCGTGGAATCAGCAACGAAAGTTGCGTTTGGTGAGCGTGCGTTTTTCGGGCGTTGAAGAGAGTGGAGCGCAATTGGAGATGTTTGCGCAAGGTGATGAAAAACGACGGAAACTAGCTGCAGTTTTGGATCGTTTAAATGGGGGCGTAACGTCAGCAGGGGTATCCCGCGGGCATCAATTGGGCGGCCGAAAGCGAGATTAGGCCGACACGGTGGGCGAAGAGGGCGACTCGATAAGGTTTCACAGAGGAATTCACAAAATGAATTGGTCTGTGGGCTATTGGTGTGTTTGGTGCAGAGATGGCGAACGATGAAATCTTGAAACGGATTGAGGCGGCGAAACGCGCGGTCACTGCGCAGACGGCTTTGTTGCACGCCGAATTTGGTCGGGCTGAAAGTCGCTGGAAGAGTGACGGCACGCGCGTGACGGCGGTCGATGTCGCCATCTCAGAAAACATTTTTAGCGAGTTGGCCGCGCAGTTTCCTAATGACCAGTTTTTCAGCGAGGAATTGGCGGAGTCGGGAGCGGCCATTCCCGTGCGCTCGACGTTTTCTTGGGTGTTGGACCCGATTGATGGGACCAATAATTTTGCGCTCGGGATTCCGCACTGCGCGATTTCATTGGCGTTGTGTGAATGCGGTGAGCCGATCTACGGCGTCGTGTATGATTTGAGTCGGCGGGTGTTGATGCACGGTGGTCCGGGATTTGGGATGCATGATGGCGAGCGTGTGGTATCGGTCCTTAATGTGGCGCCTCATCGCGAAAGCATTGTGGGATTTCATCGGCCATTCGATCCAGCTTGGTTGCCGGCGACGCAGTCGGTCCTCGCGCAATTTAAGATTCGCGGGCTGGGCAGCGCGACCTTGCATCTGGCTTATGTGGCGGCCGGCTTGTTCGATGGCTGCGTGGATTTCAATGTGAAGATCTGGGATTTAGCGGCGGCGATTCCGCTGGTGCGGGCGGCCGGCGGTGAGGTGACGTTTATCAATGGCGCACAATTACCGATGCGGACGTTTGATCTGAAAATGGGTCGGATCGTTTACATCGCCGGTGGGCCCATCGTGGCGGCACGTTTGCGGGAGTTTGTGCAGAGATAACAAAAAGCCGGCGTTGCGGCCGGCTTTTGCGAGATGCGGTATGCGGAAGCGTCGCGTTGGCTTAAACCTGATAGGTTTGGAGCGGAACGGGGTCGAGAATGGTGCTGTTGGGCATCTGCGCTTTGAGCTGCGTCATGAACCAAGCGCGGGCGGCGGGGTCGCCGTGGGTAAGGACGACGCTGCGCGCTTCTGTCTGGACGGCGAATTGCACAAGCTCTTCGCGATCGGCGTGGCCGCTGAGTTCGAAGCGTTCCACGCGGGCTTTAATTTTGGTTTTAACGTTGGCGGTTTTGAAGAGGAAGGTGTCACCGGGGGCGGAGGCGAGGAGTTCGCCGCCAGGCGTTTCGGGGTCGCAGTAGCCGACGAAGCCAATGGTGTTGCGCGCATTGCCCAAAAGGCCGGAGGCTAGGGTGTAACTGGGGGTGCGCTCGACCAGCATGCCAGAGCTAATGATGTACAAGGCGTTTTGCCCCGGATCTTGACCGGCCACGAGTTTGCGTGGCGTGGGTTTGATTTTGAGATCTTTAATAATGCCGCGGTTAAATTGGACGTGCTTGGTCTTTCGGCTGATTTCGTCGAAATAATCGGCGAGGTCCATCCCGAGACCGGAGGCAAAAATGGGGAAGTCGACCAGTTTACCGAATTTGCGGGCGTCGTGGATAATCGTCAGGACTTCCTGCATACGACCCAGCGCGAAAACGGGAATGAGGAAGGAGCCGCCGCGTTGGATGGTGTCGTTGATGCTGGCTACCAAGCGGAGCATTTCTTCGGAGCGACTCTTGCCGAGCGGACGTTCGGTGGTGCCACGCGTGGTTTCGGTGACGACGGTGTCAAAATGACCGGCGGGGAAGCGCGCGCCTTTGAGCGTGCGTTGATCGGTGAAAAGGACGTCGCCGGTAAAAAAGATGGCGCGGTGTTTGTAGACGAGTTCGACGGCGGCGGCGCCGGCGACGTGGCCGGCGGGATGGAACACGATTTCGATTTCGTCTTTGGCGCCGCGGAAGTGTTTAGCTTGATTGAAATTCAAGCCGATCATGCGTTTGCCGCAGCGATCGATTTCTTCGTGGGTGAAAAGTGGATAATCGGGGATGTTGGCCTCTTCGCGTTGGCGCATCATCACGTTGGCGGAATTGTGGAGCATGCGCTCGATGAGCATGCGGCTGGAGGTCGTCATCAACACGGGGGTGTTGGGATGCTCGCGCATCAGGACCGGCAAGCTGCCGATATGGTCCAAGTGACAGTGCGTGATGATGATGAGATCGAGAGGCTTATCGCGAATCAGCGAAAGATCGGGAGAGGCGGCACGGCCGACTGCTTTAGGATTTAAGCCGCAGTCGATGACGATGCGGAGTTCGCCGAGCTCGATGAACATCGAATTGGCACCGATGCCACCCGCGCGGTTGAGGTCTGTTAACTTCATGAAAGAAATAGCCAACACGAGATCGCCGGCGAGAACGAGAACGAATTTTCAAGTTCGCCCGCGTGCCTCGCGCCGCAGGAGCAAGTGCCGCTGAAAAAGAGCGCGTTCTCCGATTTAAGCCGGGATCTTGAGCTCGAAAGACGGCAACACGACGTGAATTTTACGTCCGGTTTCGTCGACCCCATGAAAAGAACCTGTGGCCCGAGCTTCACAGCCAGTCACGTGGTAACTGTTGTAGGAGAAGCGCTCACCGGGGGCAAGGCGTGGCGTTTCGCCAATGATTTTATCGCCTTCGATCACCAGGTGGGAGCCGTCAGCGTGCTCCAAGACCCACTTGCGGCCGAGCAAGGTGATCGTGTGTTCGGAGCTGTTGTGAATCGTCACAAAATAAACAAACGCATGCGGCTTCTCCATGGGCAGACTAACACCACCGTGATGGTAAGTGATTTTATCAAGAGAAGCGGAGAGACCGGGGATTTCGTAGGAACTGCAGGACACGATGTATAACTGACGCACAATCCCACCACGAGCAAGCATGCGCTGCGGCGGACAAAACTCAGCTTCGGGCTTGCGGCGCATCGTCGGCCTGCGCAAAAAACGCAGCATGGCTAAATACGCGCTTCTTTCCGTCAGCGACAAACAGGGCCTGGTAGAATTCGCGGTGGCGCTGGTGCGGACGCACGGTTACACGCTCCTGTCGACCGGCGGTACCGCCAAATTGCTCGCGGAAAAAGGCCTGCCCGTCACTGAGGTAGGCAACCACACAGGGTTTCCTGAAATCATGGAAGGACGCGTGAAGACGCTTCACCCCAAAATCCACGGCGGTCTTCTTTGCCGCCGCGATAAACCGGAACACCTCGCCCAAGCGCGTGAAAATCAGATCGAGCTGATCGATCTCGTGGTGGTGAATCTTTATCCCTTTGAGGCCACGGTGGCCAAACCGCATGTCGAGTTCGAGGAAGCCATCGAGAACATCGATATCGGCGGGCCTTCCATGTTGCGCAGCGCGGCCAAAAATCACGTGAGCGTAACCGTCGTATGCGATCCGAATGATTACACCAGCGTACTGACCGCGCTGACCGCGGGCGAGGGGAGCGAAGCTCTCAACGACCTACGCCGTCGCCTCGCGCTCAAGGTGTTTCAGCGTACCGCAAGCTACGACGCGGCCATCGCGAGTTACTTGGCGGCTCAAGCCGAAACCCCCGACCTAGAGGCTTTGAGCGGTCTGCCGGGTACGCTTTCACTTTCCTGGAAAAAAGCGCAAAACCTGCGCTACGGCGAAAACCCGCATCAACACGCGGCGCTCTACGGCACTTTTCACGAGCATTACGAACAGCTCCAAGGCAAGGAGTTGAGCTACAATAATATTTTGGATATTACCGCCGCCACCTACCTTATCGGTGAGTTTGAGCGCCCAACCGTCGCGATTTTGAAGCACACTAATCCCTGCGGTGTAGCCAGCGCGGATACACTGCTTGAGGCTTGGGACAAAGCCTACGCGACGGACCGGCAAGCCCCTTTTGGCGGCATCATCATCGTCAACGGCACGCTCGAGGCCGATCTCGCCACGTTGATTGCCGAGATTTTTACCGAGGTCATCATTGCCCCGCGGTTCACCGTCGAGGCGCTCGCTATTTTTGCCAAAAAGAAAAACCTGCGCCTCATGATTGCCAAGGCCGGGATGGGCGCGGAGGCGTTGCAGGAAATACGCTCGGTGATCGGAGGCGTGCTGGTGCAAGACCGAGACCGCACCCTCGGCAACGTGCGTGAATTCAAGGTTGTGACCCAGCGTCAACCCACGGCCGAGGAATGGAGCGCCATGCTGTTTGGCTGGAAAGTCGGCAAACACGTCAAATCGAACTCGATTGTTTACTGCCGCGGCGAACAAACCCTGGGCGTCGGAGCCGGCCAGATGGCGCGAGTCGATAGCTCGCGCATCGCGGTGTGGAAAGCGAGCGAGGCGGGCCTGGATCTGCGCGGCTCGGTCGTGGCGAGTGAAGCCCTTTTTCCGTTCGCTGATGGTTTGATCGCGGCGGCGGAAGCCGGGGCGACGTGCGCGATTCAACCCGGTGGTTCTGTCCGTGATGCCGAGGTGATCGCGGCGGCCGATGCCCGTGGTTTAGCCATGGTCTTTACCGGCTCACGTCATTTTAAGCATTAATCGAAGGTCCGACGATTTCCGGTTGGCGGTCCGCGCGGATCGCCTCCAACGTCTCAGCATGTTCGACCCGGTAGAAAAACTCAAAGAATTCATTCGTCATCCCTCGGTTTCCGCCGACTCCAAATTTCACGAAGGCATGCGCGGGGCGCAGAACTTCGTCTCGGACTTACTCGGCTCGATGGGATTTAGCGTTGAGGTCGTCTCGACAGACCTACACCCCATCATTCTAGCCAGTCGTGGCACCAACCCAGCTTGGCCGCATGTCGTCGTCTATGGGCACTACGATGTGCAACCGGCCGATCCATTGAATCTTTGGACGACGCCAGCGTTTGAACCCACTGTGCGGGGCAACCGTATTTATGGCCGTGGAGCGGCGGATAACAAAGGACCGTTGATGACCAACATCACCGCCATCGCGCGCCTGCTCGAAAAGCATCCCGACCTCCCGTTGCGCATCACGTTTCTCATCGAAGGCGAAGAGGAAATGGGCAGCCCCAGTTTCCCGAAATTTCTGGAAAAATATAAAGATCGTTTGGGCGAAGCCGACTTCGTTTACCTGTCGGACACCGCTTTGCCCAACGAACACCAGGTCGTGCTCACCTGCGGACTGCGTGGGTTAACTCTATTCGACGTACAGATCACAGGTGCAAAAGGGGATCTGCACTCGGGTTTGCACGGCGGCGTATTACTTAATCCGATTCAAGCTCTGGCGGAAATTATCGCCACACTACATATGCCGGATGGCCGCGTAAATGTACCCGGCTTCTACGATGACGTGCTCGATGTCCACCCGTGGGAACGCGATGAATTGAAAAAACTCGGAGCCGACGAAAAAGCTTATGCGGAGTTCCTTGGCATCGATACCTTTTACACCACGCCGGGCTTTTCACCGTTTGAATCCGCGCGTTTTCAACCGACGCTTGAATTCAACGGCATCGGCGGCGGTTATCAGGGTGAAGGCACAAAAACCGTCATCCCTAGCAAAGCCTTCGCCAAAATCAGCTGCCGCCTCGTGCCGAATCAGCAGCCGGATAAAATCAAAAAACTCGTCATGGATGCGATCCGTGCACGCACGCCAAAAGGGGTGAAATTGGAGTTCATCGATCAACACAAAGGCGACCCTTACGTAGTGGTGCCGCCAGGACGTTCTAACACGCCGAAAGATCAATCTCCGGTGCTGGCGCGTGCCTTCCAAGCTGCCGACACGGCGATCAGCGCAGTTTGGGGGCGTGCGCCGCTTTATCTGCGCGAAGGCGGCAGCGTACCAATCATCGCCGACATCAAGCGCGTGACGGGTTTAGATTCCGTGATGTTTGGTCTCTTCCTGCCTGAGGATAATCTCCATGCGCCCAACGAGAGTTTTAATTTAGACGTCATGAAGAAAGGCATCGAGACAACCGAGAGAATTTTCGCCGATTTAGCGGGCGTGCGTTGATTCGCGCACAAGCCGTGCGTGATCGTCGGCGTATTCGCACAAAAAAGCCCCAGCTACTAGAGCTGGGGCTTTTTCTTTAAAGTGATCGAAGGTAGCTCGATTACTGCTTTTTGATGATCACCAATTCGACACGGCGGTCTTTCTTCATTTCTTCATCGGTTCCGCTCTTCTTTGATTCCTCGCTGCCCTTGGAGAGCGTTTCGAGTTTATCGACGGAGACTTTGAGGGTTTCGAGGTATTTTTTGGCGGCGTTGGCACGGCGATCGCCCAGGCCAAGATTGTATTCGGAAGTACCGCGCCAGTCGGCGTGACCTTCGAGGAGAAGACGCTGATCTGGGTTTTTTTCTAAATATTCTTTGGCCGCTTTAAGTTTAGCGCGTTCGTCAGGTTTCGAGATGTCCGAGCGATCAAATTCAAAATAGACCGCTCCGAGCAAACCGCGGATTGTGTGGCCATCGTCAATGACGCCATCGCCGAGACGTTGTTGCAGTCCGGAGTTTTGGTCCGCCGTGGTGGAGACGTCCTGCGGGTTGATGTTACCGCCGGTGTTGGGACCGATCAGCGTGGAGCTAGGATCCGGACGTACCGGTTTCTTGGCGCAGCCGCTTAAAACGACGGTCGCGCTGAGAGCGAGGAGGAGGAAATGCTTCGAAACAAGTTTCATGGCGTGGATTTAGATAAATTAAGCTGATAAAGCTATTGGCCCAAGCGTTTGGCGCGGCAAGAAATTTAGAAAGATTTCTGGTCTTTGATAATGCCGACGTTCTGCGCGTAGTCGCGCCCCCGAGGTTCGCCAGAGTTAAAATAATGCTCACCGGTGGTGGGCTGGCCGGGATTCGAACCCGGAACCAACAACTTAAAAGGATGCTGCTCTACCATTGAGCTACCAGCCCTAGACCGATGGAACTGCGGAAAATGGGTAGCGCGCGCTGGGCTTGGCAAGAAATTTCTCCGCGACGTTGCAGTCTCGATTGACCGCGAGCAAATCGAGGAGCTATCTGCAGAGACTAAGCCAAAGAAATTGGGAACAATCGAACAGTACACGCATCAGAACGAGGCAGAACGTATGTCCTCAAAAGCTCAAGAAGTTGCCCTGGATCATGCCTTGGTAGCCCGCTTTAAAAATGGCGACCAATCGGCATTCGATGAAATGGTCACGCGTTATTGGGATCGGATTTATGCGATGGTGCACCAACTCCTCCGTAATCAGCAAGACGCCGAAGAAGTCACCCAAGACGCTTTTATTCGCGCGCATCGCGGCCTCGTAAATTTCCGGGGTGATTCCGCGTTCTCCACGTGGCTTTATCAGATCGCGACCAATTTGGCTCGTAATCGCTATTGGTATTGGTGGCGCCGCAAGCGCGATAAATCCGTCTCCTTCGATGCCCCACTCAGCGCCGATAATGAGACGACCTTGGCCGATATAATTCCAGCCGAGGTTGAGACGCCCGACGATATCACGGTAACAACCGAGTTTGTGGCGCGCATTGCCAGTGGCATGGAAAAAATCAGCGCCAAACATCGGGAAATTCTAACGCTGCGAAACATTAAAAACCTTTCTTACGAGGAGATTGCTGAGATTTTAAATATTTCTGTAGGTACTGTCAAAAGCCGCATCGCCCGCGCCCGCGATAGCCTGAAATCAAAACTAGGAGAGGATTTTAAATGAACGACGCCGAATTCATCGAACTACTTAATCTTTATCTCGACCACGAGATCAGCGCCGTCGACGCACGCCGGCTGGAAGCGGAAGTCACCCGTAATCCTGCGCGCTACAAAATTTATCGGGAATACTGCCAGATGCAGAAGGCCTGTGTGGTCTTGGCTCAGACGTCCGCACTCGAAAATGCTGCCGCACCCGCAGATTCCAATGTCGTGCGCTTCGAGGAACCCGCTCCGCGTTGGAGCTTGGGCTTCTACGCGGTCGCTGCGTGTGCCGCAGCCGCCTGTGTTGCGGTGGTAGCGGTCATGCGCAATGGACACGGCTCGGCCAATTTGGCCGCGCTTGCGCCTGAAACCTCCAGTATTGCGAGCGCACAATTTGCCCGGGTTTCAAGTCTCGCTGATTTGCCGCGCGATTTGCCGCGTACCGTCTCAGTCGCGGCGAGGAATGCCGATTTGAAGCCTGCTTTTGCTGCTTACTCGCCTCGATCAATTACTGCACAAAACGCAGCTACCGCTCTTGAGCGCAACGATGCTCGTTTTGAATGGATGCAAGGCGTTCAAGTCAGCTCCATGCCTCGCGTCCAGGCGGAAGATTTACGCTTCGACCAGAAGGCTAATCTTGCGCCTGATAAAACCAACCTCCGCAACCGACGTCCGATTGACGCTCGATTTGAGCAGGCGGCTCATCAGTTTCAACGTTGAGTCGCTGAGCTCAGTGTTGCACGAGCGGGGCGCTTTAGCTCAGCGCTTTTTTGATCAGAGCTTCGGTCGAGGCTGCTGCGCCTAAAGCGAGTGCGGCCTGTCGTATAGCAGCATCGGCATCGGGTGCTTTGTAGCCGAGGGCAACCAACGCGGAGATCGCATCACGATGCGCGCTGACGGGCCCAACACCGGAAGTCGAAGTAGATTGAGTGCTATTTTTTGCTCCGCCGCTGGAAGGTTCCACCTTGGACTTGAGTTCAACCACCAGACGTTCGGCGGTTTTTTTACCAATGCCAGGGCATTTGGCCAACAAGCCAATATCACCACTGCGAATCGCCGATTCTAAGGATTCCACGGAAAGCCGGCTCATGATTCCGAGCGCACTCTTTGGGCCGATTCCCGTGACATGGTCGATCATGAGACGGAAGAAATCGCGATCCGCGATGGTCGCAAAACCATAAAGCGTCTGCGAGTCCTCCCGGTAAATCACGTGTGTGTGCAGTTTAACTTCGGTGCCTGCCGCCGGAAGTTTCTCCGCGCTGGTGAGCGGGATGTTAACCTCGTAGCCGAAACCATTCAGCTCAACGATGGCGTGGAGCGGAGTGGCGGATACTAGAGTGCCTTTGATGGAGGTGATCACGATGAGGTAAGCGCAGCAGCGTTGGGTTACTTCAAGCCGAGCACGTCTTGCATGTCGTAGAGTCCAGCTCTGCGACCGACGAGCCATTGGGCGGCGCGCAGAGATCCGCGGGCAAAAATGCCGCGATCGCTGGCCTTGTGCGTCAGCTCTAAGCGTTCGCCCATGGCGGCAAACATGACCGTGTGATCGCCCACCACGTCGCCGCCACGGAGCGCGTGAATTCCGATTTCCGTCGGCGTGCGCTCGCCCGTGATGCCTTCGCGGCCGTGACGTAAAGCCGCGGCCGAGAGTTTGCGCTCCTCCATGATGATCTCAAGCAGGCGAGCCGCGGTACCACTGGGAGCATCTTTCTTGAAGCGATGATGCATCTCTACGACCTCGATATCGTAATCGGCGCCGAGTATCGCGGAGGCTCGACGCGTGAGTGCGAAAAGTAAATTGACGCCAATGGAAAAATTTCCGGCCCAGACGCAGGGCACCTGTTGAGCGAGGCCAAGCAAACGCGTTTTCTCTTCTGCGGAGTGACCCGTGGTGCCAATCACGATTGGTTTTTTGTTCGCTAGGGCGAGTTCGAGTAAAGCCTCCGTCGCTCGGTGCGAGCTGAAGTCGATGATAACATCGCAGGCGTCAATATGATCAGCCACCGCATCGCCTGCATCCAAGGTCGCGCAGAGGGTTACACCGGCATCAGATGCGGCCGCGGCGATGGCCTGGCCCATGCGCCCGCGCGAACCATTGAGTAATACTTTTATGGACATGGTGGATTTTACCGGTCGAGGGCAGCCAAGACTTGGGTTAATTTCTGAGCACTTTCTTTGCTGATTTCGCTTAGCGGTAAACGGACCTCAGCGCTGCGGATGATGCCCGCACGCACCAATGCAAATTTGATCGGGCTAGGATTGGACTCGATGAAGATCGCTTTGAACATCGGGTACAGTCGACGATGCGATTTGAGCGCCTTGGTGAAATCGCCCGCCAAAGCGAGCCGCACCATGGTGCTGATGTCGCGCGCGTAAAGATTTGAGGCTACACTGATCACGCCCTCGGCGCCGACAGCCATGAAGGGCAGGGTGAGGGAGTCATCGCCACTGAGAACAGTTATGTCGGCCCCGAGCGCGTGTTTGAGTTGATCCACACGATCCACGCTGCCACCGGCTTCTTTGATCCAGCGCACGTGTTTATATTTCGCGCGTAGACGTTCCACAACGGGGATGCCGATCTCGATGCCGCAGCGTCCGGGGATGGAGTAGAGAATGATGGGTTTATCGGTGGCCTCAGCGACCGCGCAGAAATGCCGGTAAAGCCCTTCCGCTCCTGGTTTGTTATAATATGGAGCCACCACGAGCATGGCATCAGCCCCAACGGCGTGGGCTTGCTGTGTGAGTTCGACCGCTTCCTGCGTGGAATTAGAGCCGGTTCCCGCAATGACGGGCACGCGCCCTCGCGTCATCTCCACGGTGGCCTGGATGATTTCAAGGTGTTCCTCGTGATTTACCGTCGGTGATTCTCCCGTCGTGCCGACAGGGACCAAGCCATCAATGCCTCCACGAATCTGGTGTTCGATCAACCGCTTTAAATCACCATGGGCGATTTGGCCCTGCTGGAAGGGCGTGACGAGTGCGGTGATGGTACCGGTGAGAAGACGTTTTTTCATGAAAGTGTTATCGTTGTCTTACAAGAAACTTGAGAGACGGGCGGGTTGCAAAGCGTTTTGTGATTGCTACTAAATTGCTTTTGTTGGTTAGTTTACGAATCACCATCAGATGAAAATTTAAATGCGCTATTCAAGCTCGACGTGGAAAGTGGGGCGAGTGACGTAATCATAAGATCCAATAAACCGGGTCATTTGCGCATCGACGGGCTTCTGATAACGGTGGAAATGGCACCGATTAGTTTTCAAGATCAGTTGTTCTCATCGATGCCATATTTTTAGGGCTTGGATTCACTGCCGTCGGGCGCTTGTCTTGTTGGTTTCTACCATGGGATTGGCATTATTATTCGCAGGGCAAGGTGCTCAAAAAACGGGCATGGGTAAATCGCTTTACGCGGGTTCGCCCGCGGCGCGCACGCTTTACGATGAAGCAAATCGCATCTTAGGCTGGGATCTCACGCAGGTGAGTTTCGAAGGTCCCGATGCCGCCCTTACGCCCACGAAAGTCTGCCAACCGGCGCTTTATGTACATGGTCTGGCCTTGCTAGCGGCCCTGCGCGAACAGGGTAAAGCTTCCGAAATCAGCTTCGCCCTCGGTCTGAGCCTGGGTGAAGTCACGGCTTATGCCGCCGCCGGAGTTTTCGATTTCACGACGGGATTACGCATCGTAGCCGAACGCGGACGACTCATGCAAGTGGCTTGTGAGCAGACCTCCGGCGCCATGGCGGCGGTCATAGGGGAGGAACGCGTCCACGTGGCCGAACTCTGTCGCGACTTCGACGTCGAAGCAGCGAATTTCAACGCCCCGGGCCAAATCATTATTTCCGGCGAAACCACCAAAATCGCCTCGGCGGTAGCCGGCGCCAAAGAACGTGGCATGAAAAAAGTCATCCCGTTGAACGTAGCCGGCGCTTATCACTCGCGCCTAATGGAGCCAGCGCGCGTGGCGTTTGCCGCATATCTCGAAAGCGTGCCGTTTACCGCACCGAAGTTCACGGTTTTCACCAACACTACGGGTCAAGCCATCGCTGATCCTGCGGCCCTCAAAAAAGCCTTGGTGAAACAAGTCGTCACGTCCGTGCTTTGGGAAGATTGCATGCGCCAGGCCGCAGCGGCAGGAGCGACCATATTTTGGGAACTCGGACCGGGAGGCGTATTGGCTGGATTGGCCCGCCGCACCGAAAAATCCTGGTCTGTAAAAAATTTCAGCGAATTCACCGACCTTTCTAATGCCTGAGCCGATGTCTGCCAAAAACACCCGCAATTTCTGCATCATCGCCCACGTCGACCATGGCAAAACCACGCTTTCCGACCGACTGCTTGAGCACACCAACACCGTTTCCCAACGCGTCCTGACCGCGCAGCATCTGGACTCGATGGACCTCGAAAAAGAGCGAGGCATCACGATCAAGTCGCACCCGGTCACGATGACGTACCGCGCGAAAGATGGGCAGGATTACAAACTCAACCTCATGGACACGCCCGGCCACGTGGACTTCTCGTACGAAGTTTCGCGCAGCCTCGCCGCCTGTGAAGGCGCGGTGTTGTTGATCGACGCGGCCCAAGGGGTCGAAGCTCAGACCGTCGCCAACGCCCATCTGGCCTTCGGCCAAAATCTCAAGATCATCCCGGTTATCAACAAAATCGATTTGCCGAGCGCCAATCTCGAATTGTGCACCCGCCAGCTGGAGGACATTCTCACGATTCCCGCCGAAGAAGCGATTCTCGCCAGCGGAAAATCCGGTATTGGCATTGTCGATATTCTTGAAGCCGTCGTCGCTCGCGTACCGTCGCCGCGTTGGAGCGATTATCCGCAGGCGAGAATTCTAGTGTTCGATTCCCTCTACGACGCGTACCGCGGCTGCATCGCGTACGTACGCGTTTTCTCGGGCTCAATCAAAGCGCATGACATGATGATGCTCATGAGCACCGGCCAAAAAGCCGAAGTGAAAGAAGTCGGCATCTTCACCCCGAAGATGGAGAAATGCGCGGTGCTGAACGCCGGCGATGTCGGCTACATCGTTTCCAGTATCAAAACACCTTCCGAGGTGAAGACCGGCGACACCATCACCATCGCCGCGCGACCCGCCACCGAGATGTTGCCGGGTTATAAAGAGGTGCGCCCCATGGTATTTTGCGGGCTTTATCCGCTGGAAAGCGACGACTACGAAAAATTGAAAGCCGGCCTCGGTCGTCTCCAACTCAACGACGCGGCCTTCGTTTATTCCTCGGAAAGCTCCCTCGCGTTGGGTTTCGGCTTTCGCTGCGGTTTCCTCGGTTTGCTCCACATGGAAATCATCCAAGAGCGCGTGCGCCGCGAGCATGACGTGGAAATCATCTCCACGTACCCGAGCGTCATTTATCACATCGTCAAACAAGGCGGCGAAGAGATCGACGTGGATAATCCCGTGAACATGCCCGATCCTGGCACGATTCTCGAAATCCGGGAGCCGACGATTCGCGCGTCGATCATCATCCCCAACGATTCGATGGGCGACATGCTTTCGATCATCATGGAAAAGCGTGGCGTCTGCGAGCACACCGACACGCTCGACATGAATCGCGTGATGCTACGCTGCGTGCTTCCGCTCAACGAAATTCTCGTCGATTTCAACGATCGCCTGAAGAGCGTAACGCATGGTTACGGCTCCATGGATTATGAACTCGGAGATTACATGGCCTCCGACCTCGTGAAAATGGACATCATGATTAACGGCGATCCCGTGGATGCCTTTGCGTGTATCGTGCATCGCGATAAAGCCGAATCCAAGGGCCGCCAACTTTGCGAAAAACTCGCCGAAATCATCCCGCCCCAGATGTTCAAAGTCGCCATCCAGGCTGCGATCGGCGGCAAAATCATTGCGCGCGATAACGTGAAAGAAATGCGCAAAGACGTCACCGCGAAGTGCTACGGCGGTGACATCAGCCGCAAGCGCAAGCTCCTCGACAAACAAAAAGAGGGTAAAAAGAAAATGAAACAGATCGGCAAAGTTTCGATCCCACCGGATGCCTTCATCAAGGTGCTCCAGAATAACTAAACTCGCTCCGCCATGTTCGGTTTTTTTCAGTCGCAGGATAAAAAGATGCTCGAGAACGCCGCGAACTGGCTAGAGCTGGCGGAGAAGATTTACTATTTCCGCCGGGACGTCTTGCCCGCTGCGCAGCTCGGGAAACTCACCCAACAAATCGATTCACTGCGTGAAGGCATCAAGCATCGGCTCGATGCCGCCAAGCTCAAGTTAAGGATCGAACAGGCCGAAGCGGTCATGCGTGAAGCGGGCGGAGCCGTTTATCCGAAAAACGCGCTCGTTGAAAACGTCGAATTTTTCGTCGTCGCCGCCTTGGTGATCTTGGGCATTCGCACTTATGTAGCCCAACCGTTCAAAATCCCGACGAACTCCATGTGGCCGACCTATTACGGGATGACGGGCGAAAACCACACGAATTCAATCGAGCCTCCGGGCAAGTTGGGCCAAGCCTTTCGGTTTCTTGCCTATGGCGCACAGCGCTTCGAAGCCATCGCGCTGCGCGGCGGCGAGGTCACCGCGCCGTTTTTCAATAACGGCCGCATGGCTTACACGATTCAACCCGACAGGAGCTGGTTCATATTTCCGACGCAGGTAAAAGAATACACGTTTTATGTTGATGGTGCGCCGGCGACGCTGCGTGTCCCTATGGATTTCGGTGATTTTGACCGGATGTTATTTGAAACCTATTTTGGCAGCGAACACGAGTTTACAACCCAATGGCCGCGTTTAGTCCGGGCTGCCGTAGGGCACGAATTTTTACTCCAAGTTGATCCTAGCACCGGCGCGAATGCTAGCGTGAGACAGATTTCATTAGGACGCACCGTTAAGGCCGGCGATGCGCTATTGCGTTTCGATCTCTTAACTGGAGATCAACTCTTCGTAGATCGGTTAAGTTTTCATTTTGTCCAACCCAAGACAGGGCAGGGCTTTGTTTTTCGTACCGGCAACATCGCTGGAATCGGGCAAGACCAGTACTACATTAAACGATTAATTGGCGTCCCTGGCGATATTCTCGAAATTAAAGAACCTGGAATTTTTCGCAACGGCGCCCCAATAACTGGCTCGGATGCCTTTGATGCCAACGCGAAACGAATTGGTCTTTACCGTGGTTATTTTAACGCGGATCCGCGTTATGGATCAAAATATCTTCAAGTTGGTGAAAAACTAACTATCCCCAAGGATGGGTTTTTCGCCATGGGTGATAATTCCGGCAACAGCCAAGATGGTCGCTATTGGGGTTTCGTACCGCTCAAAGATGCCGTTGGTCGGCCCTTAGTAATTTATTATCCCTTTACGGCCCGTTGGGGTATAGCGCGTTGAACAGGCCATCGAGTACTGTGCTCAATCAATTGATATTGATATACTTAATCATTCAATTGTATCGCACAATAAATATTATGTTTAATTATAAATTAATTCAAACTAGCCTAGGTCAAATTAGATAGCATCCATGGAAATAGATGGAGGCCGGACGTATCGAATAGCTGTGGCCACTAAATTTTTTGGATAAAAGCCACAATTCGGGAGCGCGCTAGTTCCCCGCCGTCATCAAGGACGTAATGACCGGCGTCTTTCATTTCAAAAACATCAGCTTCGGGGAAGATATGTTTCCAGCGTGTTAAAAAATGTTCGTTAAAACAAAAATCGTGGGCTCCCCACACAATCAATTTTGGGTTACGAGAAAACTGAGGTAAACTATCTTCAACCTGTTCTAAGATCGCACGACTTGGGTGGTCAGACTCCAAAGGAATATCTTGGACAAATGCATTAACGGCCACGCGTTCGGACCAGTTGCCGTAAGGGGCTAAATATCCGCACTTCTCGTCGGGGCTAAGTTTTCGTTGATGCAGCGACATCCAAGTGGCTGGTCCAGCAAATGCATTTAATCCTCGAACTAAAAGAGGTCCAAGCAGAGGCAGCCGACAGAGAGAAATACGCCAAGGGATTTTATCGGACACAAACGCGGCGGTATTTAGAATGGTAATTTTACCGATCCATTCCGGCCGACGTGACGCAAGACCAAACCCAATGGCCCCACCCCAATCATGCACCACGAGATGGACGCGTTTGAGACCGAGTGAATGAATCAACGCTTCGATATCCGCAATGCGACGAGCTAAGGTGTAATCATACGACTCAGGTTTATCGGACAAACCCATGCCGATATGATCCGGCGCAATGCAGCGCAAGGTCGGCGCTAAATCGCGGATCAAGTCGCGATAAAAAAACGACCACGTGGGATTGCCGTGAAGCATAAGCACGGCTTCGTCCGCCCGTGGGCCTTCGTCTACGTAACTCATCCGCGCTCCCATTGGCGTGATGAAACTTTGCGGAGTGAAGGGATAAAGCTTCTTAATCCACGCGGGAATAATTGGCGCTGGTGTTACCATTCGAGTGCAAGCATCAGACAATTTAGACCGCTGCCAATTCCCAGCAAACCTACGCGGTCCCCTACCTTTAACGCGCCTTGTTCGGCGGCCAGCGCGAGCGTCGCCGGCAAAGATACCGAGCCCATGTTCCCCAAGGTCTCAAATGTGGAAAAATCCTTACTCACATCAAGCCCCAGCGTCTCGTACAATTTACGTCGATGCACCGAGCCGACTTGGTGGCAGATAAAACGATCCGTCGTGTCAGCACCTAGACCGGTGGTAGTGGTGAAATCTTCCCACGTAGCTCGAGCGAGTTCGACGCCAGCAACGAGTAATTGCTCCGAATCGGTCTGCATCGCGAGCGCTTCTGCTCCATGGGTATCGCCCTGACACAAATCGCTGTGTTGCGTGGCGGCACGAGCGACCCCACCCAGCAATTTGTGTCCGTTTGGAGCGAGGTCCTGATGACAAATTAACGCCCCCACCGCGCCCGAGCCGATCGTGAGATTAGCGAAAAACGGTTTGATCTCATTTCGCGTGAGATTTTTTTCGCGCAACGTGCGCAACGTTTGTTCGACCAGCGGGCGACCGTGTTCGCCCGCTACGACTAAGGCGCAGCGAATCTGTCCGCTCTCAATCATGGAAGCAGCGATGGTCAAAGAATTCAAAAACCCAAGACAAGCGTTGGAGACATCAAAAATCTGAGCCGTCGCTGGCAGGCCTATTTTCCGATGCGCAAACGAAGCTGTCGCCGGCTCCAGCATGTCACGCGATACGGCGGCATGGATAAAAAGTTCTACCTGCTCTGGCTTTAGTTTTGAGGCTGCGAGCACGGCTTTCCCGGCTGCGGCGCTCGCATCAGAGGGCCGAGTGGCCTGGGGCCAGACGCGGCGCTCGCGAATCCCTGTCATCAACTCGAGCCGACCGAACGGCAATTTGAGGCGCTCGTACAGCGGCCTAAGTTGTTCCTCGATTGCGGCTGAAGAAAGAATCTCCTCTGGCAGCGCGACGGCGAGGGCTTCGATGCGGACTTTAGAAAATCTCATGACGCGGTTGAATCCATGCGCATCGCCAGTCGTATGATTTCTTTATCGAAGAAATTATTTCCGAGTCCGGCGTCCACCACGAGGGTTGCACCGTTGATACCGCTGCTGCGCTCGCTGAGTAAAAAAATCGCAGTGTCTGCAATCTCTGCGGTGGAAAGATTTCGTTTTCGAAACGTCAGTTTCTCAGCGTAGAGGTAGCTTTCTAAATACCCGGGAATACCGGCGGACGCGCTGGTTTTCAGTGGTCCGGCGCCGACGACGTTAAAACGCACTTCACTGTCTGCGCTGAAGGATTTCGCGAGGAACCGCGTGCAAGAATCGAGTGCAGCTTTGATCGGGCCCATGTAGCCGTAGTTGTCCGGCGTCACGAGCAACGATGAAATCCCGATCG
Organism: Opitutia bacterium; assembly: GCA_947449835.1. GTDB lineage: Bacteria > Verrucomicrobiota > Verrucomicrobiia > Opitutales > Opitutaceae > Tous-C4FEB. The sequence continues at coordinate 12,748 of CANFSZ010000019.1, read as the reverse complement.
TCACCACCGAGGCGTTCTTCGCGAGCATCGGCTTGAAAGCGTTGGCGATTTCTACGAGCGAAAATGCCGAGATCGCGGTCGCTTGCAGGAAATCGGCTCGTTTGGTTTCGTGAAACGCTTTGAAGCCCTCGCTGTAATTCGCGAAGGCGATCGAATGCACAATTCCGTGTAGCACCTTGTGGCCGGCGGCGGCGATTTCGCCCGAGAGTCGGTTCGCCGCACCTTCTTGTTCTACGTCGCAGATGAAGACCGATTTGCCGCTCAACAACGATGCGAGCGACTGCCGCCGCATTTCTGAGCGCACGCTGTAAAGGACCTTGGCGCCCTGCTCTTCGAGCGACTTAGCGATAAACCAAGCGACGCTTTTGCGATTGGCGACGCCGAAGACCAAAAAGGTTTTGCCGGAGACTTGGAGGAAATCGCTCATGCTTTGGGCGCACCAGCGGGAGTCGTCCAAGCAACCGTGAAGTCAACCGTTAGCACGCGCTTCTCGGCACTTTTCACGCTGCCGCTCATCATGGTGAAACCACCGAGCGATTCTTTTTTCTTCACTTCGATGACGATGGTTTCGCCGGGGTAGACGGGATTACGAAAACGCACATCGCTGATTTTGGCCATGAGCGGCACGCCGGCGGGTGTCCCCTGCCCTGCGGCTTGGCGAGCTAGATACAAGGCGCCCGTCTGAAACACCGCCTCGCAGAGCAACACGCCCGGCGTTATCGGCGCGCCGGGATAATGACCTTTGTAAAATTCTTCGTCAGCGCGCAGCGTACGTTTTGCTATTAGGCCATCGGCGGTTTCCGAGACGATTTCGTCAACAAAGAGAAAGGGCGGACGATGCGGAATGAGATCAGTGACTTGGCTCATAGGAATCAGACCGGAGTCGACGCCGGGGCAGCTTGTTTAAGGGCGAAGAGATATTTGTCCACTTTGTTAGCCGTGATGATGCCGTAGTTAATCGTACCGAGCCAACCGGACATGATGATGCCTACGCTTCCGGCGTGGAACAGTCCCGGGAGTTTTTCGGAGAGATGCATCGAAACGGGCAGACCTTCAAACTTGGTGCCAAACGACGTGCCATTGAGATGCGTGGTGTAGCGTTCGATGGTTCGCGGTGTGGCGGCTTCTTGCCAATCGATCTTAGCGCGCACGTCCGGAATGAATTTCTCCAGCGCCACGAGTGATTCTTCGATCATGCGTAGTTTATGTGCTTCGTAGTCGTCCTCGGAAAGGGACTTCCAATCGGGATAAAGTCCGTTGAGCGAAGCCACGACGGTGTAGCGATCGGAGCCGGGGCGCGTATCGGGGTAATAGACCGAAAACGTCCGACTCGTGGTATGGAAATGCGTGAGCTCCTCGTTGCTATACTGCGGCGCGGCGGAGGTGAAAACGAGGTCGCCGATGTGCGGGATGCTTTCGCCTTTGCGGATGCCAAAATAAACCTGACAAGAACTGGAATTGATGCGGACGGCGCGCGCTTGCTCCACGAAATCCGCGGGAAAATTCTGCTCACCTGCGAGTCGGAAGATCGTGTTTTTGATGTTGGCGTTGGACAGGATCGCTTTGGCGCGAATGACGCGGCCGTTGCCGGCGACGATGCCGCACGCGACTTTCTGGCCGTCGCGTTCTTCGACCAAGATTTTATCGACGAGGACTTTTTTGCGCAGCTCGACGCCGTTTTTCTTGAGCTCGGCGACCATTTTTTCGATCAGATCATCGGAACCGCCGCGAAACGTGTAAACGCCCGCGCCCATAAAGTTGGAGAACACAATCCCGAAGGTGATCGCGGGGTCATCGAAATTGGAGCCATTGGCGTACGAGATCGGCTCCATCAGCAAGCGGTGCACATCGGGGCGGCCCGGAAAGAAGCGATTCAACATCTGCCCCGTCGTCTCGGGGTTGTTGTCGTAATAATTCATCGCCCGCAGGTAGTCGTAGAACGCCTCAACCTCAGTGCGCTGCAGTTTAAATTGGTCGACGAGTACGCGCGTGTAATCTTCGCGGGTGAACGTCGTCCAGACATCCATCTGGGGATTCACAAAACGGATGTCTTTTAATTGAACGATAGCGTCGGAAATTTCCTTCGTCCAGTAGCGGCGACAGGACTTGATCATGCCGCTAGGGAATCCGTGTAGCGAGATGTCGAAAATGTGACCGCCTTTTCGTGTGAACCAGGTGGCGAGTCCGCCAAATTGATAATGATGCTCGACCAAGAGCACGCGGTGGCCGGCCTTAGCGAGTGCATTCGCACCCGTGAGGCCTCCTAAACCGCTGCCGATCACAATCACATCGTACTCGTCGGCGACACCTTTGAGCCAATCGTAAGCCATGGAGCGACCAAGGTGAGCCGCCGTCTGGCCAAAGCGCAACTCAGAGTTTGAGACCGCGCAGATATTTGAACGATTCAGGAATCGAGCGGAGCGGAAACATCGTCTCGTCCTCGAGGAAATAGTGTTTCACGCCGATTTTTTGGGCGGCTCCGAGTACTTCCTTCCAATTGATTTGTCCGTCGCCGACAGCAACTTTGGCCGTAGCGGGACTGCCGCCGCTGTGGGTGCCGCGTTGGAAATCCTTTAACATGTCCTTGATGTGGAGCATCGAAAAGCGATTGGGATATTTGGCCAAAAGCGCCGCTGGATCGATTCCAGTGATGAAAACCCAGTACACGTCCATCTGGAAGGTGACGAGGTCCGGCTGAGTCTCGCGAACCAGTACGTCGAACATCGTTTCACCATTACCAGCCGCCGTAGCGCGAAACTCGAGGCCGTGCGGATGGTAGCCGAACATCAAACCGGCTTTTTTGCAGGCGGCGCCCCATTCGTTAAATTTGGCGGCCATGGCGTGGGTCATTTCCTCACTAAACGGCTTGGTCTTGCTCACGGGCGGATACGGCACGACCACGTACTTAAGCCCTAGGGCCTTAGCGTCAGCGATGACGGCGTTGATGTCTTTTTCAAAAAGTCCGTAGCCAAAATGTCCGCTGATCGGAATGAGGCCGCGCTTTTTTAACTCGGCGACGAATTCGTCGGGTTTCAAGGAACCAGTGCCCGCTACTTCCACTTCTTTTACGCCGTAAGATTGCGCGAGATCGAGCGCACCCGTGGTGCTTTCTTTTGCTTGAGAGCGCAGACTGTAGAGTTGAAGACCCAGCCGATCTTGGAAATCCGAAGCCAACAAGCGACTTACGAGAAGCGCCGAAACTAAAATTAGTCTATAGGTGTTCTTCATGAGGTATTGAGGTATACCCACCGAATACAGTTATGATTTTTTTTGCAAGATGTGAAAGTTCGCCATCGAGATGCCGCTCAACATCGCGCCGATAATTCCTAGAAAACCTTGGTCGGTGCCACACAGATAAACGTTTTCCAATGGCGTGCGACCCTGGCGGTGTTTGACCGGCGCGCCGTAGATCGCCCCGCCGATGTGTCCCGTGAATTTGGTGATCGTGCGCGGCGTAAACATGTCCGTCGTGATCGTAGCTTCCGACAGCGCAGCGTCACTCACGGTCGGCAAGAACCGACGCGCGCTGCGCTGCACGTTATCGAAACAACGGATTTTCTGCGCTTGATAACTTTCCTCGGCCAACGGCGCCCATTGATCGTAGCGCGCCAGACAAGTAACCCGGAAAATTCCGTCGGAGAGTTGGCGATCGGGGCCGAAATCAAAATTATTGGGTATACAAATGACGCCACTGCGCACATCCAACGCCTCCCCCGGGCACGCATAATCGAAGCGCGTGGAGTCATTAAAAAAAACAATCGTGTCACTCCCCCACCCGAGCGCCGCGGGCTGGCACTTTAAAATCGAAATCGTTTCCACAAACGAAAGCCGACCGGCCTCGAGAGGCGCCGCATCGGTGGCGACCCCGATCAAGCGTTCCGTCTCCGGTGCGCCGATGGATGAAATGACGTGCGTGGCCGTAATTTCTTCGCCGGAATCGAGTACTAATGCGGTCGCGCGACCTTCGCGGGATAAAATCTTTCGCACGCCGCATTTCATTCGCCGCTCACCGCCAGCTTGGCGGTATTTCTCCAGCAACACGCGCAGAATCACCCGCACCCCGTCAAACGGCCGCGCAAAGCCCTCGAGAAAAAGCGCCTTAAACATGATCACGAACTGCCCAAATTCCATGTCGTGCTCTTGCGCGCTGCCATAGTACATCACCGGGCAAAACAACATGTCTTCCAGCAACGCGTCTTTGATGTACGTGCGCACGACGGCGCGAGCGGAGATGGGCGCGACCTCCAGCGAGACGTCGTCGTAGGTTTTGATCGCGGCGACGAGCGCACGGAAACCATCGATCTCCTTGGGAAACTGCCTCGCGACCTCGTTTTCAAAGACTGCAAAATCATTGGTGAAACGCAGCGAGGTCTCGCCGTTGGGTCCGAAAGCGACGCGGGATTGTTTTTGCTCACAGAGCGCAAACTCGGCGCGGTCGATGCGCAATTGGCGCAGCAGTTTGGTGAGCGGCGTGCCTTTGACACCCGGCCGCACAAAGTTCGTCAAGGCGTGCAGGCCGACGTCGAATTTGCGCCCGCCGATACTGTAAAAACTATTGAGTCCGCCGGTCGCGTTGTGGCGCTCGAAGATGCATACTTTTTTTCCGAAGTGAGCCAAACGGATCCCCGCGGCCAGACCCGACATGCCCGCCCCGATGATCGCGACATCGTAGTGGTTGCGGGTGTTCATGCTTGGTGGGTGGGCAGAGAAAAGGCCGGGAAGGGATTCCCGGCCTGAATGGGGAAAGGGATCGGCGATCAGCCCTTGGCGGCGAGCGCGATGAACTTGGGCGTCAAGTACTCGGCGCAGCTGTCGAGCGAGGCGAGGTGTTGGTAATCGGCCTCGGGCACTTCGATGCTGTGACGCTTGCGAAGCTCCATGACGATATCGAGGAAATCCATGCTATCGAGCTGAAGTTGATCGCGGAGGCGGACTTCAGGTTTAACATTCGAAAGGTCTTCGTCGGGCGCGATATCAGCGATGATGTCGAGTACGACTTGTTTGCATTCGTCTTTGGTCATGGTGCGGTAGATTTCGGGATTAGGCGGCAAAGCGTTTAACAATCAACGCGGAATTTATGCCGAGCATCCCGAAGGAATTATTGAGAATCGTGTCCACTTTCGCAACCGTGCGCGGCTGATTGAGCACCAGACCGGGCAACGCGCAGGCCGGATCAAGGTCATCAACATTGATCGAAGGATGCACCGTGAGGTCGTTGAACGAAGGAAGATTGCCCGCGAGCTCGAGCGCCCCGGCGGCGCCCATGCAATGCCCGATGTATCCCTTGGTGTTGTTGATGTAAGTGTCGGGGCAGCCCTCGCCAAACACCGCGCGGATCGCTTCGCATTCCTGAATATCGCCCAAGGGCGTGGCCGTCGCGTGCGTATTCACGATGTGGATATCGCGTGGGTTGAGTCCGGCGCGCGTGATGGCGGCGCGGATGCACTCCGCCTGACGCGTGGGGTTAGGTAGCACGTAGTCGGAGGCGTCGGAGTTGACGTGGTACCCGGCGATCTCGGCGTAGATTTTGGCGCCGCGCGCTTGAGCGTCATCGAGGCGTTCGAGCGTGTACAAACAGCCGCCCTCAGAAATGACGATGCCGTTGCGCGCTTTGTCGAAGGGGCGCGAGGCTTTGTGCGGGTCCTCGTGTTGGGCGAGAGCGTTCTGCGATTTGAAACCCGCGAAAATGCCAAAGGTGTGAATGCTTTCGCTAATCCCGCCGCAGAGGGCAAAATCGACTTCACCGAGCCGCAACATCTGCGCGGCGTGAATCAGGCCCATGTTGCCCGCGGCGCAGGCGGCGCCGATCGTGTAAGCCGGACCCGTGATGCCGAGATTGAGCGAGGTTTCGCCGGCGGGGTTATTGGCGACGGTGCGAGGATTATGATAGTGCGACCAGAACTTCGTGTCGTAGTTAAATTTCGAGATGTTGTAGATTTCGTTTTCGGTCTCTACGTTACCGTGTTCGGTGCAACCGATGTAAATGCCGACGCGATCTTTGGGCAGCGTTTCGAAATTAACCCCACTGTCGGCCAACGCCTCCCGCGCGCAGTAAATCGAGATGGAGCCCGCCCGCGTTCCTACGCGGAGCTCTTTTTTCTTCTGGTACTTCAACGGATCGTAATGACAAACGCCCGCGAGCTGGGTGCCCATGTAGCGGATTTCCATGCGCTCGATGCCGGCGATGCCGTGCAGCAGATTTTGCCGGAATTCGGTGAGAGAATTGCCGTTGGGGGCGGTGAGACCGACTCCGGTAATGACGATACGCGCGGGCTTCATGCTGGTGTAAGAGGAAATCGCTAGCCATCCCGCCTGCGAAAGCAATAAAACCCTCCATTCTTATGAACGTTCTCGTCGTTGGAGGCGCCGGCTACATCGGCAGTCACTGTGTTCGCCAACTGCTCATTGCAGGACATCGGCCCGTCGTGCTCGACAATTTAGTCTTCGGTCACCGCGGCGCCGTCGCCCCCGAAGTGCCGTTCTACGCCGCCGATCTGGGCGATGAAAAAACTGTCGGAGAGATTCTTGCCCGAGAAAAAATCGAGGTGGTCATGCATTTCGCGGCGTTCGCATATGTAGGCGAATCCGTTGCCGATCCGCTGAAATATTATTTCAACAACGTTGTCGCCACGCTCGGGCTGCTGCGCGCGATGCACGTTCAAGGCGTGAAGAAATTCGTCTTTTCCTCCACCTGCGCCACCTATGGCGTCCCCGCCGGCATGCCGATCACCGAGTCGATGCCGCAAGCGCCGATCAATCCTTACGGCCAGACCAAGCTCGACATCGAGAACGCCCTCAAAGCCCTCGCGCTCGCTCACGGACTCAGCTTTGCGGCCTTTCGTTATTTCAATGCCGCCGGTGCCGCCGAGGACGCGTCCATCGGTGAAGATCATATTCCTGAATCGCATCTTATCCCGCTCGCGATCCAAGCCGCCACGGGCCAACGCGCCGCGCTGCACGTTTTCGGCAACGATTATCACACGCCCGACGGCACGTGTCTGCGTGACTACGTCCACGTCGACGATCTGAGCCGCGCGCACATCGCAGTGTTTTCTAAACTCGAGAAACCGGGCGCCGCGCAGTTTTACAATCTCGGCACCGGCAAACCCACGTCGGTGCTTCAGGTCATCCGCGCCGTGGAAAACGTCACTGGCCTGAAAGTCCCTCACTCATTCGCACCGCGCCGCGCCGGAGACGCGCCCGCGCTCTACGCGAATTCGGCCAAGGCCATCGAGGAACTCGGCTGGAAGATCCAATTCAACGACATCGAATCCATCGTCGCGACCGCGTGGCGCTGGCACCAGAAATCGCCGCGCGGTTTCGCCGATCGCTGAGGCTCAGAGCCGCGGTGCGGTTGGTTTCAACGGCGGCGCCCAAGCATTCACGCCGACCGTGTTGAGCCGGCGTTTAAAAACTTTATCGCCGCTCGTCACGTAGAGCGTATCGAATTTGGCTCCAGCGAAAACGAGATTGGAGCAACGCCCGTTGGGCGTCGGAAAGATGCATTGCACGCGACCGGCCTGATCGCAGATTTGAACCCCCAGCCGCGTCGCCACATAGAGTCGCCCCTCGCGATCCACTTTCAGACCGTCGGCAAAACTCTGATCCTCGCCGTCGGGCTCGTGCAGCCAGTAATAGCGCTGTTTGTGCGCGAGCGTGCCATCGGGTTGGATTTGATAACTGTAAACCCAGTGCGAGCGGTAGTCGGAAACATAGAGCAACGTCTGATCCGGCGATAGCGCGATGCCGTTGGAGAAACGCAAACCCGTGTCAACTTCGAGCGGTTCACGACTACCAGGGCGCAAAAGCCAAACGCGGCTGGGTTCGTTCGACGACGCGATCGGGGAATTCGTGAAGTAAACGTTTCCGTTGTGAGCGACGACGACATCGTTGCCGCGATTTCCCAGCGCCAAAACCGTCGTGCGTCCGTCGGTCTCGCGCGCGAGCACATTAGGAATCGTGCCCGACACGGAAAACAGGCGCCCGTCCGGCCCGAAGGCTTGGCCCGAGGCTTTCTCGCAGTTGGCATTCACCTCCGCCAACGCGCCATCGAGACCGATCCGGTGCGTCACGTTGCGGCCGGTGTCGTTGAAGAAAACTTCGCCGCGCGCGTTCACCGCGGGCGCATCGGTATTTTGAAAACCTTCACCGACGAGTTGCCAGCCTTCGCCCGCGATCAAGAGCGTCGCGAGCGTAGTGTTTTTCGTCGGCGCGACGTTACGTACGGGCTCAGGCCAACCTTGCCAGAGCCAGCGGATCGCATCGGGGAAAAGCATCGTGCCGTGTTTGCCGCTGTGCGCGCCTTCGCCCCAGACGTGGCGCACGTCGTAACCAGAAAAAACTAACGAACGTTCCATCGACTGATTCGCCATCCACCAATCGCCCGCGTAGATATTGTTGTCATTCGCGCCGTCTTGCAGAAACACGCGCAGCGTCTTGGGCTCGTACTTGCGGATTAGCGTCGAATAACGATCGCCACCGCGCAGTCCGACGTAGGTGCCGATCGCACTGAACACGCGGGTAAACGCATCCGGCCGCTCCCACGCCGCGGTGAACGCCGCGATCGCGCCGCTGCTCGATCCGCCGATGGCGCGATCGTTGCCGGCGCGCGAAAGTCGAATCACACGACCGTCAGCAGTTTTCCGCGCTTCGACGGCGGGCAACACTTCTTCGAGAATAAACCGCGCGTAAGCGTCACCGAGGCCATCGTATTCGTAGCTGCGATTGAAGCGATCCAGCGCGTGCGCCGCATCCGCCGTTTTCACGATGCCCGGTCGCACAAACACGCCGATCAATACCGGAATTTCTCCGCGGGCGATGAGGTTGTCGAAGACGGTCGGCGCGTTCCATTGCACGCCGTCTTGGTTCACGTACACGCAGGCGGGCTTGGAGCCGTCGTATTGGCGCGGCACGTAGATCGTGACTTCCCGCGTGGTGCCGGGAAAAATCTTGGCGCTCGCATGCTCAAACTTGATGAGCTCGCCCTGCGGCACGCCGGGTTGCGGCTTGGAATCGGGGCCAGGCAAGTAATCGTCGGCCGCGTCAAGCGTCAGCGCGGCGATACCGAATAGAGTAAAAATGAACGTGAAACGCAGCAGGGTTTTCATGAGGGGTAACGTGAAACTAAGATCGTGACCGAGACGCACAAAAAACGCCGGTCGTGAGCCGGCGTTAAATTGAAGTGAAATTACTTCTTCGCCGATTTACCGACTGGCGCTGCTTTCGGCGGCGGCGGGGCCTCGTAAGCGGGCAAGACGTTCGCTTGTGGAGCGACTTTAGCCAGATTCGGCGTGATGTCGGCGTCGACCCGACGCAGCGACCAGTTCAACGCACCGGCCAACAACGAGCGCACGGCGGGATGATTCCAAATATCGTCGCGGTGGCCGAGGCTGGTGTAGAACACGCGGCCTTTGCCGTGCATCCGCACCCACGTCGAGGGATACGGTGGGCGTTGATACTCGGCGCCCTTCATGCCGGCGGTGTCTTGGACCAAGAGCACGTGCAGATCGGGCGCGAAGTTTTTCAACGAATACCATTCTTCGATCGGCGCGAAGTCGGCGGGCATCGCCGCCATGCCGGGGAATTTTGCGTCGGCGGTGATGAGGCGCGACGTCTGTTGGGCGCCGTGGCGGATAAATTCGCCGCCGATCATTTTGACGTAGTCGTCGGCCTGATCGCCGTCGTCGAGGAAACGCTCGGGCACGTGGGCGTTGCGGCCGAAGGAGTGAAACGAGTCCGTGGCGCTATGAATGCCAAGAAAGCCTTTGCCGTTCGTGACAGCTTGGAGGAGCGCGGCTTTGCCGGCGGGCGTCATCGGCGGGTTGCTGTCGCCGCGCGGGTCGCTCTTCATTTTCGTCAGATCGCCTGTGGTGTAGAAAAAGTAGGCGTCGAATTGCGCGAGGTATTCCGGCGTGAACAAGCTGCCGTCTTTGGAAAAGGTGAACTCGATGTTGTTCTCCGCGCCGAGCGCTTTGAGCACGGGGAAGGCGTAGCCGAACTTGGGTTCGCCGTAGGTTTTGATCGCGTCGTGCTCGAAGCCCGAAGACTTGCTGAAGAAGAGCACTTTCTTTTTGGGCACGGCCGTTTCAGCGGCAAAACTCGAGGCGATGGAAACGAGAACGAGACACGCCAAAGCGCGACCCAGTGAGCGTAGGGATGATTTCATGGGGTTAATAATAAAAATGAGACGAGCCGAGTTATCGGCGACGTCAGGACTTTTTCTTGGCGGGAGTCGTGCGTTTGCGTGCTGCGACCGTTCCGGCGACGACCGTCGGCGCGGGAGCTGTTCCAAGTAAACGCGCGGCTTGAGCCACATTGCCGGCGCTGGCCTGCCCGGCGCGCGCGCGCAACGCGGTCTCGACTTGCGCCAACATCGGTTCGCCACTGCGGGCTAATTCCGCAAAGATAAAATCGTAGGCGCGTTCCAGCGTCAGCGCATTCGTTTCAGATCGCGCCGACTCATTCGATGCACTCGGATCCGCGTCCAAGGTCGGTGTCGTTTCAATCGGTAAACCACTCCCCTCGCCGGCAGCTTCGAGGATTTCGTTGGGCAGGTTTTTGACGAGAATCGCATCGCCTTGCGCGATCACGGCGCTGCGGTAGATCACGTTTTCCAACTCGCGCACGTTGCCCGGCCAGCGGTAGCGCACGAGGATCGCCATGGCTTCGGGCGAGACTTTGCTCACGCGGGCTTTGCGTTGTTTGACGAGATTCTGGAGGCAGAAATCCACGATTTGCGGCACGTCATCGCCGCGCTCACGTAGCGCCGGCATGCGGATGCGCACGACGTTGAGGCGGTAATAAAGATCTTCGCGGAAGGTTTTCGCCTTCACCATTTTTTCGAGGTCCTTGTTCGTCGCCGCCAAGATGCGGACGTCCACGCGAATCGTCTCGGTGCCGCCGACGCGCTGGATGTCGCCTTGCTGGAGCACGCGCAGGATTTTCGTCTGCGTCGCGAGCGCCATGTCACCGATCTCATCGAGGAAAATCGTGCCGCCATCGCAGAGTTCAAATTTCCCGAGGCGTTGTCCGGTCGCGCCGGTGAAGGAGCCTTTCTCGTGACCGAAGAGTTCGCTCTCGATTAAGTTGTCGGGGATCGCGGCGCAGTTGACGGCGATGAAGGGTTTGCCGGCGCGATGGCTATGTTTCCAGATCGAGCGGGCGACGAGTTCTTTGCCCGTGCCGCTCTCGCCGGTGATCATGACGTTTACATCGCTGGCTGTGACTTGGCCGATGACTTTAAACACGTCCTGCATGACCGGCGATGAGCCGACGATGCCTTCGCGGTAATCATCGGCATTGATCGTGGGTTTGTAATCGCCGACGGCGCGGAGGTCGGCGTGGGCCTTGAGGGCATTTTCGGCGAGCGCGAGGACTTTGGCGGGGTCGAACGGCTTCATGACATAGTCGAACGCGCCGTATTTCATCGCCTCGATCGCTGTCTGCGCTGTGCCAAACGCCGTCATGAGCACGACGAGTTGTTTAGGATTGGCGGAGCGGATGTGTTGCAACGCTTCGATGCCGCTCATGCCGCTCATACGCACGTCGAGAAACACGAGATCGGGCGCGGGGCCTTTCTTGACCATCGCGATGCCGAGTTCGCCGCTGGCCGCTTCCGTCACTTGGTAACGGCGGGAACCGAGCACGCGCGTGAGCGAGTAACGGATTTCAGCATCGTCATCGATGACGAGAATGGTCGGAGATTTTGCGGCGTGGTCGGACATGGGACGGTGGCGAACCCGAAGGTTTCGGGCGATGGTGCTGGCGATTTCCGCAAGCGGGCTTTGATTACCCCGCATGCTTGGCTGGTCAATAAACTTGTTCCGCATCCGCGGCATCCAACTCACGTTGCACGGGAGTTTTTTGCTGTTGTTGGCTTATATCGCTTGGGAAGGCTGGCGCGAAGCGGGCCTCGAAGGCGCCGCGTGGAGCGTGGCTATACTCGGGACTTTTTTCACCTGCGTGGTACTGCACGAGCTCGGGCATTCATTTACCGCCATGCATTTCGGGATCGGGGTCCGGCGGATCTTGCTCATGCCGATCGGCGGCATGGCGGAATTTGAATCCATCCCGCGCGAGCCACGGAAGGAATTGCTCATCACGATCGCCGGTCCAGCCGTCAACTTCGCCATCGCCGGCGTCTTGTGGTGTGTCGTCGGGTCGCCGAGTCATTGGTCGCTCTCGAGCTATGAGGCCGACGCCCTCGGCTTCGCGCATCTGCTCCTCCACTGGAATCTCCTGATGGGCTGCTTCAATCTTGTCCCCGTCTTCCCGATGGACGGCGGGCGCATCTTTCGCGCCTTGCTCGCCACGCGGTTAACTTACCTGCGCGCGACGTTTTGGGCCGCCACGGTCGGCAAGATCCTCGCCGTAATCGGCGCCTTGCTCGCGGTGTTTTGGTGGGAAACGTACCTAACGGCCGTCCTATTTCTCTTTATCTATTATGCGGGCGAGAAGGAGTACCGCGCCCTGCTCCGCCGGGAGCTCATCGAGGCGCATTGGCGCGAAACCCTGGCCCAATTCGACGCGATACCTCCCCCTGAGCCGCCGGTGATCCGCCCCGATTAGCTCTCGGGTTGGGAGATTTTAAAAACTTTCTAAAAAAACTCCTTGCGTTCGGCCCATGAATTTTGATTTTTCCAAACCTCGCGCAAGCGATCGGGCTCTTAGCTCAGTTGGTAGAGCGCCTCAATGGCATTGAGGAGGTCAACGGTTCGAACCCGTTAGGGTCCACCATTTTGGGCCGGGA
>CANFSZ010000018.1 GCA_947449835.1 Opitutia bacterium | reverse complement strand
TCCAAGCCCGATTCTACCAAACCTATGAAGCGAAAAACAGCCATCGCGGTGCTCAGTGCACTGCTCACACTCCTCAACGCGCCGGCTCAAACCGCGCCTACGACCAATCGCCTAAGCGATACGTCAAACGAGATCGTGAAACTCGAGAGCTTTAGCGTCTCCGGCACTCACATCGCCAGCGCGAGTACGTTCACAGCCCCCGCTCCAGTGTTGGTGTTGGATAGCATCAATCTCATCGCAGCGGCCCCCGCCAATATGGCCGATGGTCTCAAGCAACTCCCTGCGATCGCCCCCGGCGGCGGCCAAACGGTCGGTGGCGGCACTGGCAATAACAGCGCTAACTTCCTCAATCTACGCGGCCTCGGAGTCACTCGCACCCTCACGTTGCTCGATGGCCGTCGCTACACGCCCAGCGGTCCGACCGGACAAGTTGACGCCAACCTGATTCCGCAAGGCCTCGTCGACCACGTGGACATCGTCAACGGCGGTGCCTCAGCCGCCTATGGCTCCGACGCCGTCGGTGGTGTGATTAATTTTGTGCTCAACAAAGAATTTACCGGTGTAAAAGCCGACTTCATCTACGGCGTCGCCGAAGCCGGTGATAACAAGGAATACAAAACGCTCCTCAGCTACGGTACCGATTATCTCGGCAGTCGCGGCCACTTCATTTTCGGCGCGGAATATCTCGTGAACGAAGGCGTTAACGGCGACGCGCGTTCCAGCCGCACCAGCGAACCCAACCAAATCCCCGACCCCACCAACACCTCAAAAGTCGTGCGTGCGAATGACATTCGCACGCCCTACACCACCGGCGGACTCGTCGTCACTGGCGTTGGCGGCACGACCGCCAACAACGCCTTGGTCCGCGGCATCATGTTCGGCCCCGGCGGCGTTCAGCAGCCCTATAACTACGGCACGCTTTCCACGACCATCGGGACCACCGGTGGCTTCCAAAACGGCGGCGATGGTTTCCGCGTCGGCACCTCGCAAGAAATCGTGCGTCCGCTCACTCGCAAAGCCATGTTTGCCCGCTCGGATTACAAGTTGACCGATAAAATCACCTTCTTTCTCGAAGGCTCCTACGGGGAATCACAGATGGACGTGCAAAACAGCCCCACCACTCACACCCTCACCATCAAAAACAACAACGCCTATCTCGCGCAGTTCGCCCCGACGCTCCTCGCGCAGATGAACACCCTCGGCGTGACCTCGCTGACCATGAACCGCCTCACGCTCGAGCGCGGCCTGACCGAGTCGCACATCAACGACCAAAATCTCCGCGGCCTCGGAGGCATCACCGCCAAAATCGGCGATTGGACCTGGGAAACGTCTTATCAATGGGGCAGCAACGACCTCCGCATCCCCGTCACCAATAATCTCATCACCGCCAACATGGCCGTCGCTGCTGACGCCATTTTGGTCAACGGCCAGATCATCTGCGCCAGCGCTGCGACCAACCCCGCCTGCGCCCCGTTTAATCCCTTCGGCACCGGCGCTCCCTCCAAAGCCGCGCTCGATTTCGTGATGGGCCGCTCCGAGTACGACAATTACACGGTGCAAAACGTCGCGGACACTAACCTCACCGGCGACCTCTTCAAACTCCCAGCCGGCCCCGTCTCCGTGGCTACGGGTCTGCAATGGCGCGACCTCTCCTCCACCACCACGCCCAACGCCCTATCCGCCGCTGGCGCTTACCGCCTCGCCAACACCCAGCCGTTCAGCGGTGGCTACAAAATTTTAGAGAAATTCGTCGAGACTCAGATTCCCATCGTCAAAGACCTCTTTCTGGCCAAACGCGTGACCGCCACCCTCGCCGGCCGCAGCACGCATTACTCCACAAGCGGCGACGCCAATACTTGGAAAGCTGGCCTCGTCTGGCAAATTTCCTCTGATTTCCGCTTTCGCGGTTCGCGCTCCCACGACATCCGCGCCCCCAACCTTAACGAATTATTCTCGGCCGGCGTCCAAACCAACGGCGTCATTAACGACAACTACCCCGGCGGCACCGGCAAGACTTACTCAGGCGTTCCCAACATCGCGATGGGCAACCGCGACCTGAAACCCGAGACCGCCAATTCTACGGTGGTAGGTTTTGTCTACCAACCTTCCTGGCTCACGGGCTTCAACCTCGCGGTTGATTTTTACACCATCAAAATCGACGACGCTATCTTCAACGCCGGTGGCGCCAACGCCGTCCGTGAATGCGATTTGAATCCCGCGTCTCCGCTGTGCGCCTTCGTCACGCGCGGATCCACCAATGCCGATCCTCGCGCCGTCATACGCACCCAAACCTCCCCGGTTAACTTGAACTCGGAATTTTACCGCGGCACCGATGTCGAAGCCAGCTACCGCATCCCGCTCTCCTCTTGGTTCCAAGGCTCTCGGACCGGAAATCTCACTCTCCGAGCGCTGGGCGGCTATGTGGATGAATACACCCAGATTTCTCCCCTCGTTACCATGTTGAACCAAGCCGGCAATGCCACGGCCAACGCCACTTCCGGCACTACCGCACTGCCTCGCGTACGCGGCACATTGTCGATAAATTACTCGCGCGACCGCTACACCGCCTTCGTGCAAAATCGCTATATCGGAGCCATGACCTGGGATAAAACCCGTATCCTCGGCGTGACCACCGATTTTAACGACGTCAAATCCGCCAACTACGTCGACGCTCAGCTCGGTTACAAACTTCGTCTCGGTCGCAAGGACTTAGAAGTTTATCTCAACGTTCAAAACGTCCTCGATAAAGGCTTGGTTTACGCGCCGAAATCCGGCGGCGCCACGCCACTCCCGACCGATGTCGGGCTCTACGACCAAGTCGGCCGGATGTTCCGCGTCGGCCTCAAGACCCAGTTCTAAACACTTCAATTCGGCGCCGGCCTCGCCCCGCGAGTTTGCTTTGCCGGCGCCGATCTTTTGTTAGGGTTTCTCTTAGAACCACCGGCGTACGCCATGATCATCCATCACCGCAACCGTCAGAAAGCAGAACTAAAAATGAGTTCTTCCGGTAGATGGATGTTCATCGTTCTGGGGCTGAGTTTCATTTTGGCACATCCGCTCTCTGCGGTCGAAACCGCACCTTCATCTCGTGCCACCTCACCTGCGGAATTCCGCCAGCGACTTCCACTCGTTTTGGCGAATCGCCCCAGTTTGGGCTCCGCTGAAGCCCCCATCGTTGTCGTCGAAGTCTCTAGCTTCAAATGCACGCATTGTCGTAAATTTCACGAGATGGTCTTTCCTCGTTTGATTGAGCGCTACATCAATCCCGGCCACGTTCAGTGGGTGGTGCTTAACGCATCCGACGATCCTTCCGATCAATTCAGTAAAATTTTCGACATCGCCCGCTGCGCTCACCAACAGGGCAAATACTGGGCCATGCTCGACGACCTCTTCCAAGTGGCCCATCGCGCCCCTAGCATGCTCGAATCACTCGTCGCCAAGAGCCCGCATGTCAACCGCGACGAACTCGATATGTGTCTGCGCGAACGCCCCACTCGCAACGCCGTCGTGGCCGATTTTTCACTCTACGCTCGGCTCAAACTCAAAGGCACGCCGACCTTTCTCATTTGGAAAATGGGCACCAATGGCCAGACCGTAGAGACCTCGATCGCGGGCGCGCAAACCCTGGATCAGTTTCAGCGGGTTTTCGATGCGTTGATCAAAACGCCGTAACCATGCGCCCGATTTTCAGCGTGCTGCGGCAATCACTACGATCTACTCAGCTTTTACGGCTTATGGTCTTGGGTTTGCTCGCACTCGCTGTAGGCCTAGCACTCGATTGGTTTCGCCCCACGCAACGTCTCGTGTTCCCTCGCCCTCTTCCGGTTTTTAAAATCACTCCGCCTCTTACTTGAAAACCTTCCGGAAATTTCTGCAGCGCATATCACCCCGGTCGCTGCTGGGCCTACGTTGGTTGCTCGGCGCGGTGTTTTGTCTCGCGGGCTTTTTTAAAATTTTCGACCCCATCGGCTTTCATGCCGATCTCCTCGCTTACGAATTACCGATACCCGATTTCCTGAGTCGGCTCATAGCGGTCGCATTTCCCTGCCTTGAGTTGATCTGCGGCGTCGGCTTGATCATCGGTTTTTGGCGCGAGAGCGTGAGTTTACTCGCCGTGGTGATGTCGTCGATTTTTGTTCTGGTGCTCGCTCAAGCTATGGTCCGCGGCTTGGACTTGAACTGCGGCTGCTTTGGTTCGGCTCGTGGTCATTGGCTTAACCTTCCAGCCATCGCTCTTATCCGGGCCTGTCTTATGCTGTGGGCTGCATTCTGGCTCCACCGCCGAACCAGCCCAACACCTACCCTTTAATTTGCTCTAAAACTTAAATCCTCGACCCATGTCTCTTGCTCAATCCAGCCCCGCTTCTCCAAATCACTTTCGCCAGCGCAAGTCGCCCCTGGCTTTCATCGCGCAGATTTCACTGGCGCAGTGGATGCTACTGGCGGCCCTCGGCGGCATCGCTTTTGGTTTTCTCGCTCCTCAGGCGGCCGGACACCTTAAATTCATCAGCGATATTTTCCTGCGTTTGATTCGCGCCATAATTGCGCCGGTCCTATTTGGCGTCTTGGTGCGCGCCGTCGGCGGAATCGGCGGCATGCGCGATCTGGGGCGTTTGGGTTGGAAGTCGTTTTTATACTTTGAGGTCGCGACAACGGTGGCCCTGCTCCTCGGTTGGTTCGCCGCCGTTCTTTTTCAACCCGGTGCACATGTGACGTTGGTGGCGCAGGCGGTTCCGACTGCGCAAAAACTTTCGTTTCTCGACGTTTTTGTGAATGCATTCCCGACCAGCATCGTTGATGCGATGGCTCGGGGCGATGTGCTCCAGATCGTAGTTTTCAGTTTTCTCTTCGGCGTGGCGTGTTTGTCCGCGGGTGAGCGCGCCAAACCGGTCCTAGCCTTGGCGGACGCGGTTGTTGGGGTGGCGTTCCGATTCACTCACTTGATCATGTATTTGGCGCCACTCGCCGTCTTCGCGGCACTTTCGGGCACGGTCGCTTCTGGTGGCTTGGACGTTTTGGTCGGATTACTCCGCCTTTTTATCGCTGCTTGGGGAGCCGAACTTCTGTTTTTAATTCTTTTTCTCGGTGGTTCGCTCGTGCTTTTCGGAGTTCCGCTACGCCGGTTCGTGCATTTTGTGCGGGAGCCGTTCCTGATCGCCTTTGGCACAACCTCAAGTGCGGCCGCCTTGCCACAGACGCTGGAAAACATGGAGCGCTTTGGTGTTCCCAGCCGCATTCTCGGCGTCGTCGCGCCCTTGAGCCTCAGTCTGAATTTGTGCGGCAGCACGCTGTTCCTTGGGCTCGCTACGTTGTTTGTCGCGCAGGCGGCGCATGTTCCGCTCTCGTTTGATCAACAATTACTGATTTTGCTCACATTGAAACTTACCAGCAAGGGCGTCGCCGGAATTCCCCGCGCCAATTTCGTCGTGCTGACCGCCTTGTTTCAAAGTTTCGGTTTACCGATGGAAGGACTGGGATTGCTGCTCGGCATTGACGCGCTGATCGATCCCATACGCACGAGCGTAAATGTCTTAGGCCACTGCACAGCTCCCGCAGTAATCGCACGCTGGGAGGGAGTTTCCTTTCCGAAAAACCTCGAGCCCGCCGAGCCAAATTCGCTCAAATAAAACAGCGAACCTCTCGCGAGGTTTCTGCACTCACACTCAGCGGGATCAAATTCAGCGAGATTCGTTCGATTGCGGGTGAAGCGGAGCCATGGTCTCCTGCTCGATCCGGTATGCTTGTTTAAGACCATCGGCGCTCGTTTTGCCGGTGAATTTCAAACACACTTTGTCCATCAATGTGTAAACGATCGGAATCACGAATAGCGTGAGTGCAGTCGCGATGCTGAGCCCGCCGACGACGACCAAACCGAGGGGATTACGCGTCTCGGCGCCAGCGCCATGGGCAAAGGCGATGGGAACGGCTCCCAGAATGGTTGCGACTGAGGTCATCAAAATCGGCCGAAAGCGTAACGTCGCTGCTTCAAACACGGCCTGCGCCGCATCGACGCCTTTTTCCACTTGGAGCTGATTGGCGAACTCGACGATGAGGATGCCGTTTTTGGCCACCAAACCGATGAGAAGAATCAGTCCAAAGCGGGAGAAAATATTGTCCGTCATCGCCACGCCCCAATACCTAGAACAATAAAGCACCGTAATCCCACCCGCGACGGCGAAGACGACTCCGGTCAAAATGGTGAGTGGATGAATCCAAGATTCAAATTGCGCGGCCAAAATTAAAAAAGTGAACAACAGGGCCAGTCCAAAGAGCTTCGAGGTGTCGCTGGCTCCTTCGACATATTGACGCGATTCACCGTCCCAAGAATACGAATAGCCCACGGGCAGCACGTCCTTGACCTGACGTTGCAAGAAGTCGACGGCATCACCGATCGTCACCCCGTCAGCCAGTTGCGAAGAAACCGTTACCGAGCGCAGACGATTAAAGTGCGGATAATTTTCGGGCACCGTATTCTCAGACCACGTAACCAGATTGCTCAATTGCACGAGATGGCCCGTACCGGATTTGACATAAAGGCGACCAAGATCGTTGGGCGTGACACGCTCGGCATCCTCGATTTGCAGCATGACGTAATACTGTTGGCTACCGCGCTGGAATTGGGTCACGCGCCGGCTACCAAGCATCGTTTCCAGCGTCGAGGCCACGTCGCTAACCGAGACCCGTAAGTCCGCGGCTTTAGCGCGATCAACGCGCACATCCAGTTGGGGTTTGGTCGGCGAAGGGTCCAATCGAGGCTGCGCAAAAATCCCGCTCTCCCGCATCTGGCGCAGGATTTCCTGCCCGGAAGTCTGTAGTTGATCGAACTCCGGCCCCTGCAAAACCAACTGGACGGCTCCTGCGCCTTTCGTACCGCCACCACCAAAAGGCCGACCCGCGGCGACTGAGGCTTGGACGCCCGTCATTTTTGCTTGAAGCATTTTGCGCATATCCACGGTGATCTCCTGCGATTTCCGCTTACGGTCTTCCCAGAGCTTAAGCGTGGCGTTGATGTACGAACTCGTCTCGGTCATGCGCATGAACGTGCGGTCGATTTCGGGTATCGTAAGCGCCATTTGCTCAGCCTCAGCCGAGTAAAGCTTAAGGTATTCCGGCGTGGAGCCGACCGGAGGCACCATGTTAATCGTGAAAATACCGCGATCCTCCATCGGGACGAGTTCACGTTGCAGTTGCGTGTAGAACCAACCGCCAGCTACCGCGAAACAAAGTCCGAAAAACAACACCGGAAATTTGAAACGCAGCGAAATGTGCAGCCATCGGGCAAACACCGCCGTCATCCAAACAAAGAAGGGTTCAGTTTTAGTATAAAACCAACCGTGAGCCTCTCCCTTCGGTCCGTGACCGCGAAGCAGGCGCGAGCACAGCATCGGCGTTAGCGTCAAAGCGACAAAGGCCGAGACGAGCACCGAGACCGCGAGCGTGATACCAAATTCGTAAAACAAGCGCCCGGTCTGGCCGGATTGAAACGCCACTGGCACAAACACGGCGGCAAGCGTGAGCGTGGTTGCAATGACGGCAAACGCGACTTGGCGCGCTCCGAAAATAGAGGCCGCGATCACTTCTTCACCGAGCTCAATGCGCCGGTAAATATTTTCAAGCATCACAATCGCGTCGTCCACGACGAGACCGATACCAAGAACAAATGCGAGGAGCGTCAGAATGTTAATTGAAAATCCCAGTGCTGCGATGATGGCAAAAGATCCGATGATCGAGACGGGTATCGCGACGAGTGGAATCAACGTCGCGCGCCAATTCCGCAGAAACAGGAAAATCATCAGCACGACGAGAATCGCAGCCTCGTATAGCGTCTTGTAAACTTCCGCGACCGAGCGAGAGATATAAGCCGAGTCGTCACGACTTACTTCGATATTAATCCCCTCGGGCATCTGCGTTTTGAAAAGCGGGATAAGTTTTTTTACGCCATCGATGGTCTCGAGCAAGTTGGACTGAGATTGTCGCAGGATTTGAACGCCCACGGTGGGTCGACCTTTGAACAACGTGTCCGTGCGGTACTCCTCGGCGCCGAGTTCGACGCGACCGACGTCACTAAATTTGACCTGATACGTGCCTCGGGTGGCCAAGATGAGGTTCTCAAATTCCGAAACTTCATTCAAATTCGCAATGAAGCGGATGGGGAATTCCCGCGTGATTGATTCGATGCGTCCGCTAGGAACTTCCACATTTTGCCGCCGCAGGGCGCTCTCGACGTCGCTCACGGTAAGGCCGTATGCGGCGAGTCGGTCACTATCGATCCACAGTCGCATCGCGTAACGTGGACCGTCTACAATGATCGAGCCGACGCCGGGAACCGTTTGCACCCGCGGCACGACAATGCGGTCGAGCATTTCGACGATTTCCAGTCGCGTGAATCGCGTGGAGTTAAAAGACATCGAGAGGATTGGAGTCGAGTCCGGGTCGGCCTTACTCACCCGCGGTGGATCAATCTCGGAAGGAAGTTTCACCCGACTCACGCGATCGCGAATATCATTGGCGGCTTCGTCGATGTTGCGACCGAGGTTAAATTCAATCGTGACGGTGGAACGTTGCTCGGAGGAGTTCGAGCGGATGAGTCGGATTCCCTCGATCGCGGCGACTTCTTTTTCGATCGGCTCCGTAACCTTCGATTCCACGACTTGCGCAGAGGCTCCAGGATAATTGGCAATGATAGAAACCGTCGGCGAATCGACGTTGGGGTATTCGCGCACGGGCATTTCGCCGAAGCGCAGCAGGCCGACCAATATGATGATAATGGACGCCACCAAGCAGATGACCGGGCGGCGGATGGAAAGATCGGAAAGAATCATAGCCGTCGATCAATTCGAGCCATCAACACGGAACTCTTTGCGCAGCGGACGCGGGGCCAGCTTGGCGCCTTGAAATAAAATCAAAGCACCTACGCCGGAAGCGACGACGGATTCTTTTTCCAAGACCGTATCTTTTTTCACCGACTGGATCTCAACCAGCCCCTTGCTTCTCAGCCCGAGCGTGACCGGAACGAAATCCGCGGTGGGTTCGTTGCCGGCTCCGGTGCGAACCACCACAATTTGTGGCCCTTTACTCGAATTAAAAATCGAGCCTTCTGGCACCGTTAAAACTGCTTTGTGGACCTCGAGAACTAATTCGACGTTAGCAAACATGCCAGGCTTCAAATCGGGCGGAGGGTTGGTCAAATAGCCCTTCGCTTCGCTCGAACGCGTATCGGGATTGATCACCGAACTCACAAAATAAACTTCGCCCGCTACCGCTTTCTCCGAATCCATAGAGCGCGAACGTACGAGGAAAGTCGTGCCGATTTTAACGCGGCGCAGGAAACGTTCGGGCACCTGAAAATCAAGTTTCAGGCGACTGAGATCGTCGATCGTCGTGAGCGCGGTCTGGTTCGTCACGTAATCTCCGGGTGAAATGGTGCGCGCCCCGATGAAACCGTCGAAGGGCGCGCGAATCTGAGTCTTTTCGAGCCGATTGCGCAGCATCGTGAGTTGAGCCTTGGCGGTGTTAAATTCCGATATCGCGCGATCGTGGGCCGCCTGAGTCGTGTTCTGCGCACCCAGCAAAGTGACGCTACGCTGCAGGTTGATGTCGGCGAGTTTGAACGCCTCCTGCGCTTGCGTGGTCTGAGCGACCAATTCGGTGTCATCGATCGTGAAAAGGATTTGGCCCTTGGTGACTTTTTGTCCTTCCTCGAAATGTATCGAACGTACCAGTCCTGCTACTTCAGCACGCATCCGCGCGGATTCGTTTGGCGCGACCGAGCCCACCAAGCTAAGTGATTCGGTGACATCCCGGCGCACGATAGGAATAACTTCCACCGGTTGCACCACGGCATTGGCCGCAGCTTTGCGTACCTCGCTACGCTTATCCTTACATCCCGCCAACGTGAGCAGGGCTATCAATATGAGAAATACGGGACGTAAAACACGAAAATGAAATTGAGACATTGCGATGTGAAAGACGGTACGTGGACGGAAAAGACGTTTAGAGAAATCGCATCCAAGCGAGCAGACTCGATTCGCTACCCAACTCAGCTGAGTAAATTACGATAAGCATCGGCGTCCATCATCGAAGCCGCGGCCGAGGGATCAGCGAGTTTTACTTTTAACATCCAGCCACCCTCGTAGGGCGCGGAGTTGACTGTTTCGGGCGCACTTTCCAGCGCTGCGTTGACGGCGATAATCGTGCCAGCCAACGGCAGATAAAGATCCGAGGCGGCTTTGACCGACTCGACGACACCAAAAGTGTCACCCGCTTTAAGCACGGCGCCGATCTTGGGTAATTGCACGTAGGTAATATCGCCCAGGGCAGCCTGCGCGTAGTCGGTGATACCGATGGTGGCGCTGCCGTCGGCTTCGAGATGAAGCCATTCGTGAGATTTAGCGTAGCGGAGTTGGCCGGGGACGTTGCTCATGATGATTTTTTCAATGCGACGAAGGGTGGTTTTACGAGGTGTAAATTCAATTTAGCCCCACGGATATCTACGACTAAAGCCTGAGTGGCAGCCGAAGTCGCAACCCAGGCGGAGCCGATGGATTCGTTGAGAATGGGTGAAAGCGTGCCGGATAAAACTCGGCCCACAATTAGTCCGCCAGCATCCAAGACGGGCGTATCCGCGCGCACGATACGGCGATCGCCTGTTTTGAAGAAAACCACTTGATGCGACGCGCCTTGCTGCTTCTCCGCTAAAAGTGCGACTCGGCCAATAAAATCAGCGCCTTTATCCAGTTTAACCGTCCAGCCGAGGCCGGCGGTGAGGGGCGAGATATCTTGCGTGATTTCATGGCCGTACAGCGGATAGCCGGCTTCTAGTCGGAGGCTGTCGCGCGCGCCGAGACCTGCGAGTTCGAGTCCTTGCGGAGCCCCAGCCGTTAAAATGGCTTCAGCCAAAGCGACGGCATCACCGGCCGCATGGTAAAGCTCTAGGCCATCTTCGCCGGTGTAACCCGTACGACTGATCAAGCAGTGTACGCCCGCGACGGTGCCTTCTGTGAAATGATAATATTTCACGAGACCGAGTTTGGCCCCGGTCAAGGTCTGCACGATTTCAACCGCTTTGGGCCCTTGAATCGCCAGTAACGCGTAGTCCTGGCAGCGATCCGTGATCGTGACGTCAAACGCGTTCGCCTGTTCGCGAATCCAAGCGAGATCCTTGGCGATGTTGCCAGCATTGATGCACAGAAAATAATCGTCCGCACCGCGCATGTAAACGAGTAGATCGTCTACAACTCCTCCGTTAGGATAACACATCGGCGAATAAAGCACGCGACCCGGAAAGAGTTTAGCCACATCGTTAGTGACGAGGTAGTTCAAAAATTTCGCCGCTTCAGGACCACGCACATCAACTTCACCCATGTGGCTGACATCGAACATCCCAGCCGCGCGGCGCACGACCTTGTGCTCCTCTAAAATGCTGCGGTATTGCACGGGCATTTCCCAACCCGCGAAATCGACGAGCCGGGCGCCATGGGCGGCATGGAAATCGCGCAACGGAGTGCGTTGGAGTTCGCTCATGCTTTTCACTACGGGCGCAGGCGTGGGACGCGGCAAGGTTCTTTTCCCCGTCGAGCTCGAATCGCAGTTTGTATTCGCCAAGCGCGGTGGGTGCATAAACTGACGTCATGCAATGGCTAGTCCTCACCATCCTTGTCACGCTAGGCCTTTCTTTCATGTGTTCGATGCTCGAGGCCATCGTGCTCAGCACCACGGTCACAGAAATCGAACGTCTTAAAAAGAGCCGGCCGCGCCGTGGGCAGCGCTTGGAAATCATCAAACACGAGCTCGACGCCACGATCTCGGCTATCCTCACACTCAACACCATCGCCAACACACTCGGCTCGATGCTCATCGGCAGCCTCGCCGCCACGTTGTTCAACGAAGTGGTCGTCGGCATTCTCTCCGGTTTACTCACGCTCGCTGTGCTCGTTTTCTCCGAAGTGCTGCCCAAAAGCCTCGGCGTCGCTTATCGCAAAACACTCCAGCCGCATGTGGTTTATCCGATCTGGTGGCTGCGCCGTGCTCTCGTGCCCATTACGTATTTATGCAACGTCGTGGTCCGGTGGTTCATTCGCGATGTGCCCGAGATCCAGCACTCGGAGGAAGAAATTCTTCTCCTCGCCGAGCGCGGTGCCCAACAAGGTACGCTAACTAAGAGCGAATCGCGCATCATCACCAACGCTCTATCGTTAGACAACGTGCGCGTGAGCACCTTGATGACGCCGCGCACCGTGATCACGGCCCTGCGGCGTGATTCGACAATCACCGAGGTGTTTCGCGAATTGCCCAGCGTGCCTTTTGGCCGGATGCCCGTGTACGGGCGCAATATCGATGACATCGTGGGGCTCGTGCGACGACGCGATCTACTTAAAGCCAAAGCCAATGATCAGGACGCTTTCACCGTCGCACAACTCATGACGGAAGCCCATTTCATCCCCGAAACGATCGCCGTCGCCCAAGCCCTTCATCTATGCCTGAAGGTCCACACCAAAATGCTCATCGTCGTCGATGAATTCGGCGCGACCGCGGGCGTGCTCACAATGGAGGATATCATCGAACACATCTTAGGCCGTGAAATTTTTGAAAAGGACGATGTCGCCGTCGACATGCGCGAACTCGCGCGCTCGCAACAACAGCGCTCGACGAAATCTTCGAGTAAGCCCAAAATCTAATCACTCGCAAACACATGCTCCTCGCCTATTGGGTGCACGATCTCAGCCCCTTCTTGATCCGGTTTACTGACACCATCGGCATCCGCTACTACGGGCTTTCCTACATGCTGGGATTTCTCACGGCTGGCTGGTTGCTGCGAAGTTATGCACTCGCCGGTCGGTCGCCCTTGCGCGTCGAAAAAATCGCCGATCTCATCGTGTGGCTAGTGTTCGGCGTACTGTTGGGCGGTCGGTTGGGTTATTTTATTTTGTATCAACCCGAGGCTTTTTTTTCGGATCCGCTGACGTTGTTTAGATTATGGGAAGGCGGTATGGCCAGTCACGGTGGGTTCATCGGTGTCGGCGTGGCGATTTGGGGATTTGCCCGAACCCAAAAGATCCCGTTTTTGCAGGTGTGTGATCTCATCGCTTCCTGTGCCGCAGCCGGGCTCATGTTTGGGAGGATCGCTAATTTCATCAATGGCGAGCTTTGGGGGAAAATCACCGATGTGCCTTGGGCCGTGATTTTTCCCCACAGTGCGGCGCCCGGGACGCCCGTTTTTCAAATATTGCCGCGGCATCCTTCCCAACTTTATCAGGCGGCGCTCGAGGGCGCGTTACTGCTCGCGTTCATGCAATGGCGCTTTTGGCGGAGCCCGTTGGTTCGAACCCAACCAGGAAGATTGACCGGAGAATTTTGGCTGGCCTACGCGGCGATGCGCATCATCGGAGAACGCTTTCGCGAACCCGACGCAGGTTTGATCTTGGGCCTGAGCCGAGGCTCATTCTACTCATTATTTTTAGTCGTGGGCGGCTTGATTTTCATCGGCTACTCCCGCCGGCGTAATCATAGTAAATCCTAACCATAGTCCCACGGGATGCATTTGGTGCCGAGCGCCTCCACACGGGGACACAACCTCAATACCGCCCGGGCGCTTTAAACGACTGTACCGGGCGGCAAGATGCCCCCCTTGGAAACGACGAGTACGCCGTCACGGATGATTACCACTCCATTTGCATACTTACCGTCGGGTTTGCCAGTCGCGTCGAGCGTGCAGCCTTCGCCGATACGGGCGTTTTTGTCGATGATCGCGCCCTTGATGCGGCAATTTTTCCCTACACCAAGCGGCGGCCGACCACGCTCGGTGTTCGTCGCCAACTGTGCCTCGGTTTCATAATAATCCGAACCCATCACGATGGTGTCCTCCAAGGTGCAACCTTCCGCGACAAAGGAGCGGATGCCGAAAACACAGCGCTTGATGCTGGAGTCAGCCAAGATCGAGCCGTCGCCGATCACCGCGTGATTAATGTGGCAATGATTGAGTTTCGAGGCGGGTAGATAACGATCTTGCGTGTAAATCGGGGCCGCGGGATCGAAGAAATTAAACGGTGGGAGCGGCTGCGCCAGCGCAAGGTTGGCCTCGAAAAAAGCGCGCACCGTACCGATGTCTTCCCAATAACCTTCAAAAATATGGGCGCATAACTTCTTTTTCCCGAGCAAGCTGGGGATAACCTCTTTGCCGAAATCGGTCATCGTGTTGTCGAGGGCCTCGGCGAGAGCCGCGCGGTTGAAAACATAAATACCCATCGAAGCGAGGCAGCGTGGCTCAACGGATGGAGTTTTTAGTTTACCTTCGAGCGCAGGACTCAACGTGAGGCCAGCGATGATCGCAGGGTCTTTGGGTTTTTCGACGAAACGCGCGATAGTGAGATCGTCGTTAACCTGCATGAGCCCCAAACCCTCGATTTTTGAGACGGGAAACGGAATCGCCGCAATCGTGACATCGGCCTTGGTTGCGAGGTGTTGCGCGATGATCTCGCGAAAATCCATGCGGTAAAGTTGGTCGCCCGAAAGAATCAAAACCAGATCGTGCTCGAAGGAGCGAAAATGAACGAGATTACGGCGCACGGCATCGGCGGTGCCTTGATACCAATCGACGCTCTTTTCGGTTTGTTCGGCCGACATGATATCAACAAAACCACCACCAAACGGATCGAAGTGATACGTGCCTTGGACATGCCGGTGCAACGAAGCCGTTTGAAACTGCGTGAGCAAAAAGATGCGGTTAATCTCTGAATTGATGCAATTGGAGATCGGAATATCGACGAGCCGGTATTTGCCCGCGAGGGGCACGGCCGGCTTGCAGCGCTCAAGCGTAAGCGGCGAAAGTCGCGTCCCGCGACCACCGCCCATGACCACCGCTAGAGTTTGTTTACGTCGTTCAGCCATAAGATGAAAATTGTGTCGGAATTATCCGCCAAAAGTACAGGCAAACCAAATTTAAATTAGCTGCAGGCAAACAAGGCTCCAGGAAATCATCGACCGTTATTGCGCCCACGCGATCATCCTCCGGCGCGGAGAAACGGCCTTGCCCGGCGCTGAAGGGCCTCGCATATCCCAAGTCTTAGCCGATGAATATCCACCCGAGCAAGGAAGCCTTCGAGCGTCTCGCCACCCAAGGAAACGTCATTCCCGTTTACACGGATTTGATGGCGGATTTCGAGACGCCCGTCTCCGCCTACGCCAAATTAAAAGAAGCCGGCCCGTCTTATTTGCTCGAATCCATCGAGGGCGGCGAACGCCTTTCCCGTTACAGTTTTATCGGCTGCCGCCCGCGTAAAGTTCTCGCCTGCGGCCCTATCACCACCGAAATCCGCACCACGGGCTCACCCGTTAAAACCGTCCCCACCCCGCAAGATCCGCTCACTTTGGTTGAGGCGGAAATGGCCGGTTATCGTCCCGTCACTCTACCTGGATTGCCGCGTTTCACGGGTGGCGCCGTCGGATTTATCGGTTACGAATACGTCACTAGAATCGAGCCGAGCGTGCCGGCCGCCCCCGCTGATGAGCTGAAGATGCCGCTGCTGTATTTCATGTTCTCGGATTCGCTGCTCATTTTCGACCGGGCGAAACAGACACTGCGCTTGTGCGTCAACGCTCACGTCAAAGACGACCCCGCGGGCGCCTACGATGCAGCCGTGACCGAGCTGAACACACTTTTCGAACTCCTGCGCAAACCTCGTGAACTGGCGCCGGCGCCTTTAATCGAACCCGCCAAAGTCACCGTGCCGCCGGGCAACTTCACGCAAGCGCGTTTCGAGCACGCCGTCGAAGCCGGCAAAGAATTTATTCGTTCGGGCGACATCATTCAATTCGTGCCTTCTCAACGCTTCACGCGGCCCTTCGCCGGCACGCCGCTGGATCTTTATCGCGCTCTGCGGACCGTGAATCCGTCGCCCTACATGTTCATTTTGGATACCGGGGATTTTGCGATCGTCGGCGCCTCACCTGAGGTGCACGTGCGCTTGACGGACGGGCGCGTCGAAATTCGCCCGATCGCCGGTACCCGCAAACGCGGCGCCACGCCCGCCGAAGACGCAGCCTTGGAAACGGAACTTCTCGCCGACGAGAAAGAACGCGCCGAACACCTCATGCTCGTCGATCTCGCCCGCAACGATATCGGCCGCGTTTGCACTTACGGCTCGATCACCGTGCCCGAGATGATGGTCGTCGAACGTTATTCTCACGTCATGCATATCGTGTCTCAAGTCGAGGGCACGATCGCCCCGGGTCATACCGCCTACGATCTCATGCGGGCTACGTTCCCCGCGGGCACCGTCAGTGGCGCGCCTAAAATCCGCGCCATGCAAATCATTGCCCAAAGCGAGCCCTCGCAACGCGGTTTCTATGCGGGCGCGCTGGGTTACTTCGGCTATGATGGTAATCTCGATTCGTGCATCATGTTGCGCACCGCACTCTTGAAAGACGGAAAACTGCACATCCAAGCTGGCGCGGGCGTCGTCGCTGACTCGGTGCCGGCCTCGGAATATCAAGAAACTGTGAGCAAAGCTTCGGCGTTATTAAAAGCCGCGGAGATCGCCTCGGGATTCTGAGCGTAGGCGCACGATACCCACGGGCAGTTGAGACTAAGTGCGCCCACGCGCTGTCTTAGCTGCGCCATATTTACGCGAATTTTACTGAGACTGGCGCAACCAAACGCGCGGCTCGCTCGTAGCTAGACTTGGAACGATTCCGGCTCCAACGGGATCAAACCCGCTTCGATCAACCCTCAGCCCAAATTCTCCCATGCCCACCCAAGCAAAAACGCGCCGCGCTTCGTCCCGTTCAGACTCGGATTCTGTGGAACCCTCATCGACAGCACGGCTCACCACCGTCGCCGATGCCCCACCCTCGTTCTTAGAAAAATCTGAGCCCACCACCGAAGCGCCCATCGCGCACGGCGAGCGGAGCAACCTCCAGCTCTATCTCCAAGAAATCGGGAAAACCCCGCTCCTCACCATCGAGGAAGAAATCAGTTTGGCGCGCCGCATCCGCAAGGGCAACAAAGCCGCCCGCGATCACATGATCTCCGCCAATCTGCGCCTAGTGGTGAAAATCGCGATGGACTATAAAGACTTTGGTCTGCCCCTCCTCGACCTCATCAGCGAGGGCAACATCGGTCTTATCAAAGCCGTCGAGCGCTTCGACCCACGCAAAGGCGGTAAACTTTCTACGTACGCCGCTTGGTGGATCAAACAATCCATCAAACGTGCGTTGGCGAACCAATCCAAGACCATCCGCCTGCCCGTTCACCTGGTTGATAAAATCTCCAAAATGCGGAAGACCGCGATGCGCCTATCCGAACAACTCGGTCGCGAGCCGTCAGACGAAGAGCTCGCCATCGAACTCCAGATTCCCACATCAAAAGTCGCGCATCTTAAGTCCGTCAGCGTTCGGCCGGCTTCACTCGATGCGCCGGTGGGCGAAGACGGTGATTCAGGCACGTTTGGCGAAATCGTCGGCGACGAAAACGCCGTCAGCCCTTACGAAGGCCTGCGCGATCGCAATCAAAGTAGCGATCTCAACGCCATGGTGAATTCGCTCGATAAACGTGAAGCCGAAATCATCAAACTGCGTTTCGGCCTAGATGGACGTGATGAACTCACCCTCGAAGAAGTGGGTCGTCGTTTCAATGTAACGCGGGAACGTATCCGCCAGCTCGAATATCTGGCTCTCTCCAAGATGCGCCGGGCGATGACTCAACACGAATCCATCCGCACCGTGGAGGAGATCGAAGAAGAGGAACGCAATCGTCAGCGCATGGACGTGATTCGCGAGTTCATCGAGAGCAAGTCGCGCAACCGTTCGTTGAACTGAGTACGTCTTCACGACGAATTTTCTCCTAGCTCAAGATTAACCGAGGCCGGCTTATACGCCGGCCTTTTTTGTGCGGCCGCGTCCCACCTCCTACACGATCCGCTCAGGCATAAAAAAGCCGCCCGAAAACGTTCGGGCGGCTTGAGGAATTCGCGATGATGGCTCGCGAAGGATTACTCGCGAGGCGAGTTATTCCTTCTTGGAGGCCTCGTCGAGGATGTCGCCGAGGTTCATCATGTCGTTGCCGGCATTGCGATTGAGCGCCTCGTAGGTCGCCGTCTCAGCCGCCAATTCTTCGGCGCTGTAGTTGGCAGCCTTGATGGAGAGGCCCAAACGACGCTCGTCACGGTCGATCTTGACCACGCGGGCGCTGACGATCTGACCCGCCTTGAGCACGTCTTTGATCTTCTCGATGCGCTCTTCGCTGATTTGCGAGATGTGCACGAGACCGTCGATACCGTCCTTGAGCTCCACGAAGGCGCCAAAGGAAGTGATCTTGGTGACGGTGCCTTGGACGACGTCGCCGATCTTGAAGAACGAATCGATGTCGGACCATGGATCGACCGCGAGCTGCTTCATGCCGAGGCTGATGCGTTGCTGCGTAGGATCGATATCGAGCACGATCGCGTCCACTTCGTCGCCCTTCTTGAGAACTTCGGAGGGATGGTTGACCTTGCGGGTCCAGCTCATGTCGGAAACGTGAACCATACCGTCGATACCTTCTTCGAGTTCGATGAAGGCGCCGTAGGTGGTCATGTTGCGGACCTTGCCGCGCACGCGCGCGCCGATCGGGTAGTTGTGGCGAACCATATCCCACGGGTTCGGATCGAGCTGGCGGAGGCCGAGCGAGATCTTCTGGTCATCTTTTTGGATCCCGAGGACAACCGCGTCCAATTCCTGACCGACTTTAAGCAGTTCGGAGGGCTTGGTGATACGTTTGGTCCAGGACATCTCGGTGATGTGCACGAGGCCTTCGACGCCGGGCTCGATCTCGATGAACGCGCCGTAGGGAACGAGGTTGACGACTTTGCCGTGAACCTTGGAGCCGACCGGGAACTTGCGTTCGATCTCGTCCCATGGGTTCTTGGTGGTCTGCTTGAGACCGAGGGAAACGCGTTCTTTGTCGCGGTTCACTTCGATGATCATGACCTGAATTTCTTCGCCCTGTTTCACCATCTCGCTCGGGTGCGAGATGCGACCCCAGCTCATGTCGGTGATGTGGAGCAAGCCGTCCATGCCGTCGAGATCGATGAACGCACCGAAATCGGTGATATTCTTGACGATTCCCTTGCGGACTTGGCCGGGTTGGATGCTCTCGAGGAGATTGCGGCGCTTGGAGGCGCGCTGTTCTTCGATGAGCTCGCGGCGCGACAGTACGACGTTCTGGCGGACGAGATCGATCTTGAGGACCTTGAAATCGTAGGTCTGGCCCACGTATTGATCGAGGTTCTTGGGTGGCTGCACGTCGATGTGCGAGGCCGGCATGAACGCATCGACACCGATGGAGACGATGAGGCCGCCTTTGACCTTGGCCTTCACGCGGCCAGCCGCGATGGAGCCTTCGGGGAATTTGGTGAGGATGTTATCCCAGTTTTTCTTTTGTTCGGCCTTGTCGTAGGAAAGGACGGGGTTGCCGTTCTTGTCTTCGAGTTTTTCGACCAGCACTTCGATGCTGGAGCCGATTTGCAGTTCACCGATGTCGATGAACTCATTGGCCGGGATGAGGCCTTCGGATTTGCCGCCGATATCGACGACAACTTCATTTTGGCGGATCTCAGTGATCGTGCCGGGGATGATCGCGCCGACCTTCAATTTATCGAAGGCGGACTGCGCGAGCAGGTCATTCATTAACGAACTCATATGCGTAAAACCGGCAAAAGAGTCGCCTGCTCCTAGCTTCCCTCCGACCGGCAATAACCCCGCCGTAAAGCAGGGTCGTGGGTTGATGGTTGGACTAACGTTGAATGTTGGCGGGAGCATCGCGGCAACGCCAACATGGACCAGAACTGAGCCGCGAACGGTCAGAATCCCCTGCTAAATGGGTCGCTCGCAAGCCCTAATTTAAACCACAACGCAATAAATCCTCAACGCCAACTCCCAGCTCAAGTTCCGCGCAACGCCTGATCGACCTGCGCGAAAAACGAATCGTAGAGCCCGTGCACCCGCAAGGTCTTGCCGGTGGCCCCAGCCTTGAAGTCGCCTTCCAATAATTCCGTCAGGCGCACATCGACATGGGTGCTCTGCGCATCGGCACCATGCAGCCGAATTTCAAAAATAAACTGACGACCCGCGCCAAAAGTCGCCGTGTCCCGAATACTGCTTTTCGCCTCCACGATTCCCTGCGCCAAGGCGCTGCGCGTGACCACAAAATCCATTCGCTTCAGCGCTTTTGAGACCGCCTGAAATATCGCTTTTTGATCCGCCGGATACTCGCGGGTCTGCGGCGGTACCGTATCAAAACGCTCAGCCATGCGGGCTGAAATCGATTCACAGCCCGTAAAACTCAGGCAGACAATCACGAGACCGAAACCAAGCCAGAGCGTTTTCATTTTGGTTGTTGCTGCGAGATGCAATGCAACGTCCCCAACCCCCACACCAATTCGAGGCAATCGATCGGGATGATTTCTCGCCCAGGGAAACACGCCCCGAGCACCTCGGCGGCCTCGGCGTCGCGCTTAGGTTGACGAAACGCGGGCATCAACACCGCGCCGTTTATCACCAAAAAATTCGCGTAACTGGCCGGCATCTGTTGGCCATCGCACCAGCAAGGTTTCGGCATGGGCAAAGCGACGACCTTGAATTTTTGTCCCGCAGGCGTGCGCAGGGCGTGGAGGCGCTCCAAATTTTCGAGCAAGATCGGATAATTTTTATCGCGCTTATTATTTTCCAAGACCGTCACGATGCCATCGGCTGAAAAAAACCGCGTCATGTCGTCGATGTGCCCATCGGTGTCGTCGCCGATGATTCCATCGCCCAGCCAGTGAATCGTATGCACGCCGAGAAAATCGCGCAGCGCTTGCTCGATTTCGGTCTTAGACATCGACGGATTGCGATTCTGATTTAGCAAACAGGACTCCGTCGTGAGCAACAAACCCGCACCGTTCACGTCGAGGGAGCCGCCTTCCATGATCATTTTTTTCTCGAAACGGCGCAGCCCCAGCGCAGCTGCGATCTTCGGCGGGATCGTGTTGTCCAAATCATAAGGCGGATATTTCCCGCCCCAAGCGTTGTGCTCCCAATCGGTGACGGCGACTTCGCTCGTCTTATCGTTTTTTACGAAGATCGGGCCATGATCCCGACACCACGCATCATTCGTCGGATGATCGAACAACGTGACCTTCGTGAGATCGGCCCCAGCTTTTTTGATCAACGACCAAGCCCGCTTGTGCAAGGCGTGCGCGGCATTGATGTGCACCTCTTCGAAGCGACTGACATGCGCGACGATCTCGGCGAATTTCGCCGGAATCGGCCGGAAATAACCGGGCCACGTTTTCAGATTGTGGGGCCAAGAAAACCATACGGCTTCCTGCGGCTCCCACTCCGCCGGCATTCTAAAACCGAGCGCGGCGGGGGTCTTTTTAGCAACGGTCATGACTCAGTCGCTGAAGCGTTTCGTGAGGTCCCCGTAAGCGTCGATGCGACGGTCGCGTAAAAACGGCCAGTGCGTCCGCGTGACATCGACTTTGTCGAGCTCGATAGGCACTAGCATGACTTCTTCGCGATCGACGCTGGCTTTGGCCAAAATTTGGCCGCTCGTGCCCGCCACGAAACTTTGTCCCCAAAATTCGATCCCCGGTCCGCCGATGGGCGTTTCTTTGCCGATGCGATTGATCGCGGCGACGTAGCAACCATTCGCGACGGCGTGACTGCGCTGGATGGTTTCCCACGCGCCGTGTTGATTGACGCCATATTCGGCTTTCTCGTTGGGGTGCCAACCGATCGCCGTCGGGTAAAATAAAATCTCCGCGCCTTGCATCGCCGTCAGACGCGCACCTTCGGGATACCATTGATCCCAACAGATGAGCACGCCGATCTTGCCGAATTTCGTATCCCAAGCGCGGAAGCCGGTATCGCCCGGCGTGAAATAGAATTTCTCGTAATAAAGGGGATCGTCCGGAATGTGCATTTTCCGGTAAATCCCGAGCAAGCTGCCATCGGCATCGATGATCACCGCCGTGTTGTGATAAAGACCTGAGGCGCGTTTTTCAAAAAGAGAGGCGACGATGACGACGCCGTGTTTCTTGGCTAATTTTTGAAACGCCTTAGTACTGGGCCCGCCGATCGGCTCAGCCAATTTGAAGTTCTCGTGATCTTCGTTTTGGCAGAAATATTGGGAGCGAAACAATTCCTGCGTGCAAATGATGTTGGCGCCTTGCTTCGCGGCGCGTTCAGCCAGAGCGAGCGTTTTTTTGAGATTAGCCGCCGGGTCGCCGGAACAGGCGTGTTGCAATAGACCGAGAGTGACTTTGGACATGACGGTAAAACAGGTTAAGGGCGCCAGCGTTGGGATGCGGCTAGATCAGTAAACCACTTTGTTGAGCGGATATTCCACGATGCCTTCGGCCCCGAGTTCTTTGAGTAGCGGGATGATCTCGCGCACCACGCTCTCGTCGATGATGGTCTCGAGCGCCACCCAATCGGGATTGCTCAACGGCGAAATCGTAGGATTCCGCAGCGAGGGCACGCAGTTGACGATTTTATCGAGGGCCTTTTTCGGTGCGTTGAGTTTGAGGCCGACTTTACTTCCGGCCTCAAGCGCGCCGCGCAGCAAGAGCGCGATCGTTTCGATTTTTTTACGTTTCGCGGGATTCGCCCAGCTGGCTTTGTTGGCGATGAATTTGGTATTGGTTTCGAGCAGCGTATCCACGATGCGAAGTTTATTAGCCCGCAACGAACTGCCCGTTTCAGTGATGTCCACGATGGCATCGACGAGATCGGGAACTTTAACCTCGGTGGCGCCCCAGGAAAATTCGATCTCCGCCTTCACGCCTTTCGCTTCAAAAAAACGCTTAGTGGTATTGAGCAATTCCGTGGCTACGCGTTTGCCCGCGAGATCAGCGATGGTTTTGACCGCAGAAGATTCCGGCACGCACAAGACCCAGCGGGATTTCAGCACCGAGGCCCGGCTGTAAACGAGGTCCATAACCTCGACGACATCGGAGCCGTTTTCCTGAATCCAATCAAAGCCGGTCAGGCCGCAATCGAAGAAACCGTGTTCGACGTAGCGACTCACTTCTTGCGCACGCACGAAGCGTCCATCGAGCTCAGGGTCGTCGATGGAGGGTTTGTAAGAGCGCGAGCTGGTCGTGATTTTCCAGCCGGCCTTGGCAAACAGGTTCTTGGTGGATTCTTCGAGGCTGCCTTTCGGCAGACCGAGCATGAGGAGCGGATTGGCGGACACGCGGCCAAGGGAGACGCGGCAACGCGCCCCTTCAAGCAAATTTCCGACGCAGGACCGCCGTCATCACGCATCGACCGGCATAGCCTCGAAACGTTTCCGCACTAAAATAGCTCCGGCTGGCCATAACGTTGACGCGCTTCCTGCAACGCCGATCGCATCTCCAACTCCTCGAGCAAACGATACAACTCCTCCGGCGCCGGCGTGGGTTTGCTCACAACCAAACTCGGCAAAGCCACATTCAACGTGGTCAGCTTCAAGTTGCGTCGCAACTTATCCGCCTCGCTCGCCACCGTCGCGCGGAATCGCTCAGGTTGCAGTTCGGCCGCGTGCGCGATCACGCCCTCAAGACTCCCCCACTCGGCCAGCCATTTCGCCGCCGTCTTTGGGCCCACGCCAGTGATGCCGGGGATATTGTCCGACGTATCGCCGACGAGCGCCAGATAGTCGGCGATCTGTTCGGGCGGGACGCCAAATTTTTCTCGTACGCCCGCCGCATCGCGCACCTGCCAACCCAACTTCGGGTTCGCGGTCGGCGGCGGCAGTAAAATCTTAATCCGCTCATCCACAATCTGGGCGAAATCCTTGTCCGAACTCACGATCAACACCTCGTGCCCCGCCCGCGCCAAGGCTACCGCTTCCGCCGCGAGTAGATCGTCGCTCTCCACGCCTTCTAATTCGATGCCCACGCAGCCGAGCGAGCGCGTCAAACTACGCACGTAGGGCAACTGTTTAGCGAGCGCTTCCGGCATCTCCTCACGTTGCGCCTTGTACTCAGGATGAATCGCCAAGCGATCTTGGGCGCCGCCCAAATCGAAGAAAACCAACGTGCCTTCAGGTTTCTCCTGATCGGCGAGCTTCCAGATCGATTTTACCCAACCGTGCAGTGCGTTAGTCGGAAACCCATCCGCACGCGTCAACTCCGGGATCGCGAAGAAGCACCGGTAAGCGAGATTGTAACCATCCACGAGAAGCCATTTTGCCATGCCCGAAAGCGGAACAGGCGCACTCGCCGCTGGCAAACCCGCGTTATTTTTTCGGCGGCACCCACGCCGCGAGGACCCGCTCCGCTGGCGTGAAGCCCAGAGTCTTCCGCAACACTTCGCGCACGAGCCCCACGGCTTCGTCCTTCTTGCCCGTCGCATACAATTCCTGCGCCAAGCTCATACCAACTGTGCCCGCCCTTCACTCCTGTCGAGGTAAACCTTGGCAGTGATCAAACCCGCAAGCCGATCCCCCAGCCCGTGCTCGAGTCTAAGTTGAGCCCACAACAACTCCGCATCCCGCGCCGAAAACCACTCCGGTGCGGGCCGGCGGTTGCGCACTTCGCGGACGGCGCGTTGCGATTCCGCCCAATTTTTTGCGCGATGGCGTGGTTTAGTTTTTCAAAAAAATCAAACCCGCAAAGCCTGCTCCGTGGCCGACTGTTGCCGGACGCTACTAAGGATCGGTTGAAGCGATCAGGGCAGATCCGCTCGATTCGGTTCCGTCTCAGCCATGCGCTGTAAGACGGGGCGCTCGACGTATCGCTCAAGCCCAGGCGGTTAAACGCATTGCGATCCAGCCAGAGAAAAAGCGCCGAGGCCGCGGTGAGATATCCGGCCAAGGGCAAACTCGTCGACCACGCCAACATTCCGCGCACGCTGAGGGCGAGCCCGCTATCGGGCACGCCTTCCTCTCGATCGTAAAAACCAAAGAGTCCGACGTACCAGCGTCCTTTGATAACCTGGCTCGCGCCCCAGATGAATTTCAGCCGAGGTTTCAACCGGGATTAGCCTAAGCGGAGGGCAAGCCGGCCGTGGCTCCGGCTCGCGCCCCGCTGACGGCTTCGGCGATGTTGGCCGTCGGTTTTTCCGCGATGGAATGTTCGTTGTTGAAGTGCATCGACACGGTCTTGGACACACCGCGTTCTTCCATCGTCACGCCGTAAATCGCGCTCGCCGCTGAGACGGTGCGCTTGTTGTGCGTGATAATGATGAACTGCGATTCGCCGACGAATTTTTTCAACAGGTCGGTGAAACGACCAATGTTGGATTCGTCGAGCGGCGCGTCCAACTCGTCGAGCAAACAGAAGGGCGACGGTTTCACCATGTAGAGCGCGAAGAGCAGCGCCACCGCCGTCAGCGTTTTTTGTCCGCCAGAGAGGAGCGTGATGCTCTTGAGCTTCGTACCGGGAGGTTGCGCGACGATTTCGATGCCGCTTTCGAGGACGTCGTCGGTTGCGATCAATTCGAGGGCCGCACGACCACCGCCAAAGAGCGTGTGGAAGGTGTACTCGAAATTCTTTTTGATCTGCTCAAAGGTGAGAGCGAATTGCTGCTGTGAGGTCAGGTTGATCTCGTCGATCGCCTTGATCAGTTCGGCTTTAGCGTTGGTGAGATCGTCCGTCTGCGTGCGCAGGAAGTCGTGGCGCTGTTTGAGCTCCGCGTATTCTTCGATGGCGACGAGATTGACCGCGCCGAGGCCGTTGAGCCGCGTGCGAAGTATGTCGATTTCCGACTTAATTTCATCCCAGTTGATATTTTCCAAACCGGCGAGATCTTCGGGCGTCGGATCGGGCTTGGGACCCTTGGGTTTACGGCGGCGTTTGGTCGGTTCGGCGACTTCGCCTTCGGCGGCCATGGTGGCGTCGGGCGCCGGTGCGGGCGGAGCGGCTTCTTCGCCTTCATCCTCTTCGTCGAGGTCGAGGAGTTTCATGCCCTCGGGCTCGCCGTCGGCGTGCCAATAGAAATGGCGCCAATCGAGTTGAGCGATGTTGGCCTGAAATTCGCGGGTGACTTCTTCGGCGATGAATTGCGCGCGTTGGCGGTCGCCGGCGAGTTTAATGTCGTGTTTGGCGAGGGCGGATTGGGCAGCTTCGGCGTCGCTGCGCAGCGAGTGTTGCGCGGATTCAAGACCATTGATCTCGCGCTCGACGTCGACGAGCTCGACGCGGATTTTCTCTACTTGTTCCTGCGCGATAACGAGAGTCTCGCCGAGTTGAACGGAGCGCGCGCGTTGTCCGTCGGATTCGCTGGCCAGTTCGCTGACTTGGTCGGTCCAGCTTTCAATCTCTTGTTGGCGTTGAACCAAGAGTTCGCCGAGTTGTTGGCTACGGCGGGCCATTTCGCCGAGACCGCGGTCGAGGACTTCGACTTTTTGGCGACGCTCCGCGAGTTCGAGTCGGGCTTGCGCGAGGGAGTCGCGTTTGACGTCGCGATCAGTGCGCAGTTCGACGATGCGCTTCTCATTTTGCGCGATCTGTTCGCGCTGGGCGACGCCATCGGCTTCGGCGGTGGTCAGTCCGATTTGAGCTTTGTCCCAGCGAGAGTGAGCCTCGTTGCGTGCTTGTTCGAGCCCGGTGAGCTCGTTTTCCATGCGACGCAATTTCGCGATGATTTCTTCAGCGTTGCGCTGGGCGTTGCGCTGTTCAGCTTGCACGGCGGCGACCGTTTGCGTGATCGCGAGGATTTCCGTGCGGCGTTGCTCGAGTAATTGTTCAGCCTCGACGAGACGGGCGTTTAACGCGTCGATGGCGAGTTTCTGCTCGTCGTGGAGACGTTGTTCATCGGCGAGGGCCTTGGCGGTTTCGCGCAGATCGATTTCGCGTTGAACAATGCTGTTGGAGGATTTCTTCGAGCCGTGATATCCGCCATAAACGAGTCCACGGCGGTCCACGAGATCGCCCTTGCGGGTAGCGACCGCGAGGAAAGCAAAGCCGGGATTGGCGCGCCAAAATTCCAAGAAAGCCGGAAGGTCATCGGCGATGTAACAGCTACCGAAGAGCGCGAGCGCGGGGTGGCCTTCGATTTCCGAACTGACGGCGGTCGTAGCGGAGATCAGGCCCGCGGGTAATTCGTAGGCGGCTTCCTGGCGCACGCCGCACTCGGTGATGCGGAGAATGGCGGAGCCGATTTGTTCGTTTTCGAGCTGCGCGAGGATGCGCTGGGCCGTGCTGAGATCGCTGACGCTGATCGCTTCGGCGGCGGAGCCGAGGATGGCTTCGACGGCTTTGCCGAACTCGGGTTTGACGTCGAGTCCCTGAGAAATG
The DNA here is from genome assembly GCA_947449835.1 of Opitutia bacterium. GTDB lineage: Bacteria > Verrucomicrobiota > Verrucomicrobiia > Opitutales > Opitutaceae > Tous-C4FEB. The sequence goes on along the minus strand of CANFSZ010000018.1, from coordinate 20,807 downwards.
GGCGAGGCTTTCGCGCCGTTAAGCGCGGTTTCGAGACGGCCTTGGAGAACCGCTTTGGCGCCTTCGCCGAAGCCTTCCCAGCGTTCTTGGAGTTGTTGGAGCAACTTGAGGCGCGCGGTGCGTTGGGCGAGTTGGCGGTCGATTTCGGAAAGTTTGCGCTGTGCTTCGCGGAACTCGCTGGTGAGCGTCGTGATCGCTTGCTGGGCGGTCACCGATTCGCTGTGCGCGCGGGATTTTTCACCGAGAGCTTCTTCCGTGCGGGCGTCGAGCTCGGCGACTTGTTGCGCGGCGGCGGCCTGTTGTTGGCGGATGGATTCGATTTCTTGCGCGAGGGAATCGTGACGGTGTGCGCTGGTTTTCTGATCCACCTCGTAGCCGGAACAATCCGTGCGCAGTCGTGCGACGGTGCTCTCAAATTGGAGGAGCTGGAACTTCGCTTGCTGGAGGTCTTGCTCCAGCTTGGTGAGTTCGCCTTCAACGATAGCGAGCTCGCGATTGCGTTGTTGGAAAACGGCGTCGCTGCTGCCCAGGAGGCCGAGCTCGTGTTGTTTATCTTGGGCTGCGGTGTCGCCTTGGGCGGTGACTTCGCGCAGCTGCATCTCGAGTTCGCCGAGATTGCCGCGGGATGAGCCGAGGCGATCCTCGAGGCCGGCACGACGGATGTGCGCGAGATTGGCGGCGTTTTCGGCGGATTCTTTTTGCGAGCGCACGTCGTAAACCCCTTGCTGGGCATCTTGCACGCGTTGGTTGAGGCGACTGCGCAGACTCTTCTTTTCTTCGAGCGCGATTTCTTGTTCTTCGCGACTGGCGCGACGGCTATCGGCTTCGGCGCGCAACGTGGCGACATCGGCCTCAAGCGCGCCGAGCGTGGCGGTGAGTTGGGAGTGATGAAAACCGCTCCAGGCGAGGCTGAGATGGCGCAGGCGATGATTGAGCCGCTTGTAGCGCATGGCCTTGGCCGCTTGACGGCGCAGGCTGCCGATCTGGCGGCCGACTTCGCCAACCACGTCCGCGACGCGGGCGAGATTTTGATCGGTCAACGCCAACTTGCTCATCGCTTCGCGGCGTTGGCTCTTGTACTTCGTGATGCCGGCGGCTTCTTCGAAAACTGCGCGGCGCTCCTCGGGCTTCGAGGAGAGAATCTGGTCGATCTGGCCTTGCGCCATGATCGAGTAACTGGTCCGGCCGATGCCGGTATCCATGAAAAGTTTCTGAATGTCTTTCAGGCGGCAGGGTTGTCCGTTGAAAGCGTATTCGCTCTGACCGTCGCGGTAGACGCGGCGCGTGATTTCGATTTCGTGAAATTCGCTGCCGAGTTGTTTTTCGCAGTCCGTGAGGAGCAGGGAAACCTCGCACAACTGGGCGGGCTTGCGGGTGTCGGCACCTTCGAAGATGACGTCCTGCATCTTGCCGCCGCGCAGGGCTTTCGCGCTCTGTTCGCCGAGCACCCATCGGATGGAGTCTGCGATGTTGGATTTGCCGCAGCCGTTGGGACCCACCACGGCCGTCACACCGGGTTCGAAACGGAGGGTCGTAGGGTCCGCGAAGGACTTGAAGCCGTGCAGTTTTAGCGCCTTGAGATACATGAAAGGAAATAGTGTGAGCGGCCGTGACGAGCGCGGGCAAACGGAAAAATTATTTCCCTGCCCCAGCGTCCTTTAGCACACCTTTGACCAGGTAAAAGCGATCCGTCCAGCTCCCGTAAGTGTGCAAGGTGCAACTCCCGACATCGCCAAACGCACTCGGCGCCGTAGCGAGTAGCTTCGCCTCAAATTGCGCCTGCAACAACGCGCCATGATAGGCGCTCCACTCGTCGTGATAATCAATCACCCGCACGAGCAACGCTCCACCCGCGTCCTTAAAATGTTTTCTGAGCTCCTCCAACGGTGCGCTGTTCAGCAAATCCGTCTCGCGCCACCCCAATTCAGGATGCGCCAGCCGCAGCCGCTCCATCTCTACAGCGCGTTCATTGGCCGGCCCACCCGAAAACACTTGGATCAATCGCATCGAAATATCCGTCGGTCGCACCAGCGCCAAGGCCAACAAGCCCGCTAGAAACCACGCCGCGCGCACACCGCAACACCGCCCAATCCAGCTCGCGCCAGCAGCTAGACCTAAGGCCATCAACACACAACCCAACGGCAACACGTGGCTCAGATTACGCTCAAAAAAAACACTCCGCGTGCAAAAATACCCCACAAATAAAACCACGGGGCCCACCAAAGCCACACACTCTCTCCCGCGCCGCTGCCACCCCAAGGCCATGGCCCCGCCCAGACCCGCCGCCAACCCAAGCCCGCCCAAGGTGCTCACATAATAGCCAGTCAAAAGCCCCTCCGCTGTCTTATCCACCATCGGACTATGCGGCGGATGCAGCCCCGCGTATTGCTGCGCCAAATACAACACGCCACGCGCATAAATCTCCAAATGCGCCACCGCATCGGGCGCCCCAGCCGCGAAGCCAAAGATCAAGCCCGTCAACGTCAGTCCCACCGCCCCAGCCCAATGACGTCGCCCCGCCACCACTCCACGTTCGACCGGAATCAAAGCCACCAGCGGCAGCCATGCCAAAGCCAACATCGAAATTTTGCAGGCCACCGCGACGCCGATGATCACCGCCGCACCGAACACGCGCCACGCCGAAAATTTACCCCGCGGTAAACCCAACACTACCGCCGCCAACGTCAGCACGGTCACAAAGGCCTCCGGCCGCGCGTAGTGCGCATCTTGCACCAAGCCCGGCAGCACCGCCACCAATGCCCCCGCCGCGAGTCCGACGCGCGCCCCGCCTATCCTTCGCGCCAACCACCAGGTTTGCATGACGGCCAACGTCGCCAAAATCACGGAGAAAAACCGATAAACCCAAAATCCTCCATCGCGCGAACGCCACTCGTCCAAAGCCGGAATCACTTTCACCAACCGATAAAACCCAAACGTCGCGTGCAGGTACGAAGCGAAGTTATATTGCTCATAGCGAAACCCCGGCTCGAGGTTCGCCTTCGCCCAATTCGTGTCCCAATCGCCCGAGCTGCGCATGTGGCCGACGACTTCGACCGTAATCGTCTCGTCCGGATGCCCGTAGTTTTCCGAGTAATGCGCTGCCCGAAAACCGAAGGCCACGATCACGAGCAGCACCAGTCCGAGCCATCTCCGCCATGAAGTAATGAACGCGCGCATTGATCCCTTCAGCCCGCGTTGCTCGGAAATAAACCCATTCGCATCCTCGGGCGATACCGTGAGCCCGCGCGGCGCCGCAAGGTTAAATCCGCTTCCTCACTTATGATCCCAGGGGAATTTCACGTCGATGCGGCGGTGCTTCCACACTTCAAACACTTCGAACATTTTCCCCGGATTCAAAATCCCTTTCGGATCGAGCGCTTGCTTCACGGCCTGCATCGCGCGCACTTGCGCCGGCGAATGTTGCAACCGCAAAAACGGGGACTTCGCCAAGCCAATCCCGTGTTCACCCGAGATCGCGCCGCCGAGCGCGACGACGGTCTGCATGAGTTTCTGCACCGCTTTTTCTGCGGCCCGCACTTCGGCCGGCACGGCTTTGTGGTACATGATATTCACGTGGAGATTGCCGTCGCCCAGATGCCCGAAGGTCGGGATCGAGAGCTTCGACTCCTTCCGTAATTTCTCCAGAAACACGGCAAACGCCTCGTAGTTTCGCATCGGCACGACGATGTCTTCGTTGAGCTTGGCGTCGCCGAGTTCGAACATCGCGCCCGAGCATTTTCGGCGCACCGCCCACAGCGCCTCCGCCTCGGCGCGATTCTTCGCGGCCCGATGCGCCAGCGCGGACTCCGCGGCCCAGGCCAAGACAGTTTTCTTCACTTCGCGCACTTCACTCGCCGTGCCGGCCAGCTCGATTAACAACACGGGTTTCCCCGCTTGTCCGGCGAACACCGTCACGCCGGTCGCGCGCTCAGCGCACATCACCGAGTAGCGATCGAGAAACTCGCAGATCGCCGGTTGCACCCGCGCACGGAACAGCGCCCGCACAGCCCGAAACGCTTCAATCTCCGTCTCAAACGCCGCGAGCAAGGTCCACCGCGCCGCTGGCGTCGGGATCAACTTCAACGTCGCCGCCGTCACGATCCCGAGCATGCCTTCGCTGCCGATCCAGAGATCGCGCAGGTTGAAGCCAGAAGAAAACTTTTTCGTCGGCGTGCCCCATTTGACGAATTCACCGGTCGGCAAAAAACCTTCGAGCGCGAGAATGAAATCCCGCGTCACCCCGTATTTACCGCCGTGCATGCCACCGGCATTACAAGCGATGTTGCCGCCGATGGTGCAATATTCGCGCGACGAGGGATCAGGCGGATAAAACCAACCCACCACTTCGGTTGCGCGTTGGATGTCGGCCACTTTCGCGCCGGTTTGCACGTGGGCCATGCCAGCTTCGGCATCGACCGAGATTTTGTTCAGCCCGAGCATATCGATGACCCAGCCACCACGTCGCGGCGCCGCAGCTCCGGTCAACGTCGTCCCGCGGCCTCGCACGGTCACGGGTACGCCCTGGCGATTCGCGATAACGAGCACCACGCCGATGTCCACCTCGCGCCGCGGGAAGATCACGGCCTCGGGCAGAAACGAGAGCTTGCTGCTATCATAAGATGCGGCCTGACACGCCGCGTCGTCCGTGCGCACCGCTTTTCGGCCGAGCTTCCGCTGCAATTCCATCGTGGCTTTCGCAAAGGTCTTCATTTCAACCTCAGCCAAAGCAGGTCGCGCTCACGGGCAATGCGATTCCCTGCGCATTACGTGTTCAACCTAGCCCATCGGCTCCGCTTCAACTCGCCCCGCTACCGTTTGATGGGCACAACCAAGTCTCCTTTCGTTTAACGGCATGACTAAACTTTCGCTTCACTTTCCGCAGACTCGTGTGCGATTGTTCATCCTCTCATCCACATGACTCGCGTCCTCCTCACGACCACTTCGTTCCAAGACACGCCCGGCATCCATCACGAGATGCTAGCCGCCGCCAACTTCGAGATCGTCCGCGAACGCGGCCCGCTCTCCGAAGCGCGCATGTTGGAACTCGCCGGCCAATTCGACGCCTACCTCTGCGGCGACGACGCTCTCACGCGCGCCGTCATCCAGAAATCTCTCCCGCGCCTCAAGGTCATTTCCAAGTACGGCATCGGCCTCGACAAGATCGACGTCAAAGCCGCCACCGATCTCAAGGTCCCCGTGCTCTTCACGCCCGGCGTCAATCACACCACCGTCGCCGAACACACGTTTTGCCTCATGCTCGCCGCCGTGCGTAACCTCGTCGTCGAGGCCAATCACACCGCCGCCGGCCGTTGGACGCGTATCACCGGCAACGAGGTCTGCGGCAAGACCCTCGCCATCGTCGGCTTCGGTCGCATCGGCAAAGAGGTCGCCATCCGCGCCAAAGCTTTCGGCCTAAAAGTCATCGGCTACGGCAACTACTGGGATGAAGATTTCGCTCGCTGGCACGACATCACGCGCGTCGAAAACTTCGACGACGTCCTCCGCCAGTCCGACATCATCTCCCTGCACACTAAGCTCACGCCGGCCACCAAGGGCCTCATCAACGCCGCCAATTTCCCCCTTATCAAAAAGGGCGCCGTCATCGTCAACACCGGCCGCGGCGAACTCGTCGATCTCACCGCGCTCGTCGCCGCCCTCAAGTCGAAGCATCTCCTCGCCTACGCCGCCGACGTGCTCGACCAAGAGCCCCCGCCGGCCGACCACCCACTCCTCGGCTTGCCCAATGTCATCATCACGCCGCACATCGGCTCGCGCACGCACGAGAGCGTCCAGCGCCAAGCCTCCTGTGCCGTCGAAAACCTCACGCTTTTCCTCGCCGGTAAAAAACCCATCGCCCAAGCCAACGAAGTTTAATCGGCTCCGGCCCACGCTTCACTCCGTCTTCTTTTCATTCTCACCTTCTCAACCTTTCCTCCCATGCCCGAACTCTTCTACGTCGTCCCGGAAAAACAGCACAACGATCTCGTCGCCGCCGCTTACCAATACCGCGGTTTTCACGCCGATGAATCAGCCGAAGGCGCCCGCTTCTGCGCCTCGGCTTCGCGCCACGGCATCCGCACGCACAACGGCATCAAGGCCCTCCACCTCGACCATCTCTTCGGCTCGGGTTCAAAGGGCTGCGTCCCCGGTGCACAGATCGAGGTGAAACCTTCCCGCTTCGAGGCCGCCAAGATTTGGAACGCCAACAAAAAGCTCGGCCAATCCACCGCCTACCGCGCCATGGATGAAGCCATGCGCCTCGCCGATAAATACGGCGTCGGCACCGTTTCCGTCGACAACGCCTTCCACTATCTCTGGGGCGGTGGCTACGTCATGGAAGCCGCCAAGAAGGGCTACATCGCCTACACCAATTGCACCGCCGCTCTCGCCGAGGTCGTGCCGTTTGGCGGCAAGTTCCCCACGCTCGGCACCAATCCCCACTCTTGGGGTTTCCCCACCACCGAGGCCGTCGGCTATCCGATCGTGATCGACTGGGCCACCTCCGTCGTCGCCATGGGCCGCGTCCAACAACTCAAACGCGAAGGCAAACCGCTCCCGCCCCTCGCCGCCGTCGATAAAGACGGCAACCCTACCACCGATCCCAACCAAGCCGTCTCCCTCCTGCCGTTCGGCGCGCACAAGGGCTACGGGCTTTCGCTCATCAACGAGATCGTCGGCGGTTTCATCGGCGGCTCGCTCCCCACGATTCGCAACCGCTGGGATCAAGCCCAGGGCGACAAGGGCACGTGCGTGTTCTTCTTCCAAGTCATCCACCCCGACGCCATCAACGGCGGCGCGTTCGCCAAGGGCCGCAACCAATCGGAAAACGTCAAAGCGGTCATCGCCGATGTCCTCGGCCACGGCAACGAGAAGTCCATGCTCCCCGGCCAACTCGAAGCCGGCTGGGCCAAGCACACCGCCGCGGCCGGCGGCCTGCTGTTCTCCAAAGCCGAGGTCGATGCCTTCAATGAGCTCGCCACCGAAGCCCACCAACCGCTCTGGGACGTCGCCACGTTGAAGTCTGTCACGATCTAATCCGCTTCCCTTGCTTCATTCTCCCTTCTTAAAACACCTCCTCTTTATTCCATGAGCCTCCACATCAAACCCGCCAACACCTGCGCCTTTGACCAAATATCCCTAGGCGAAGTCATGCTTCGTCTCGATCCCGGCGAGGGCCGCATCCGCACCGCCCGTGAGTTCAAAGTCTGGGAGGGCGGCGGCGAGTACAACACTTCACGCGGTCTCCGCAAATGCTTCGGCTATAAAACCGCCGTCGTCACCGCGTTCGTCGACAACGAGGTCGGCCACCTGGTCGAAGACTTCATCATGCAGGGCGGCGTGGCCACCGATTTCATCAAGTGGCGCGACGACGACGGCATCGGCCGCACGGTCCGCAACGGGCTCAACTTCACCGAGCGCGGCTTCGGCGTGCGCGGCGCTGTCGGCAACCCCGACCGCGGCAATACCGCCGCTTCCCAGCTCAAGCCCGGCGACATCGATTGGGATCACATCTTCGGTAAGCTCGGGGTGCGCTGGTTTCACACCGGCGGCATCTTCGCCGCGCTTTCCACGTCCACCGCCGAGCTCACGGTCGAGGCCGTCAAAGCCGCCAAGAAGTACGGCACCATCGTCTCCTACGATTTAAACTACCGCCCCTCGCTCTGGAAGACCATCGGCGGCCTCAAGAAGGCCCAAGAGGTCAACCGCGAGATCGCCAAATACGTCGATGTCATGATCGGCAACGAAGAGGACTTCACCGCTTCCCTCGGCTTCGCCGTCAAGGGCGCCGAAACCCTCGGCCACATCGAGACCGACGCCTTCAAGGCCATGATCGAGACCGCCGTGAAAGAATTCCCCAACTTCAAGGTCGCCGCCACCACGCTCCGCCACGTCATCACCGCCACCAAGAACGACTGGAGCGCGATCCTCTGGCACGACGGCAAGTTCTTCGAGAGCCGGCAATACCCTGGCCTCGAAATCCTCGACCGCGTCGGCGGCGGCGACAGCTTTGCCTCGGGCGTTCAGTTCGGTTTCATGGAGTTCAACGACGCCCAGAAAGCCGTCGAGTATGGTGCCGCCCACGGCGCCCTCGCATCGACGACTCCCGGCGACACCTCGATGGCCACCCGCAAGGAAGTCGAGAAGCAGATCTCTGGTGGCGGCGCCCGCGTCGTCCGCTAAAAGCCTGCAAAAAATGTGGGCGGGGTGCCCTCACCCCGCTTCCCCTCAGCCCGAGCCTAAACCGCTCGGGCTTTCTTCTGCCCAAGCAGCGCGTTGGCCGTCTGCTTTGAAGCCAACTCGTTTCCCGAGGAGTTTAACTAAATTGCGGAGAAGTTTTATCTTTTTTCCATCGAACAACTCTTCTTTCCCCTCGATCAACTTCTCTTCCCCATCAATTTTTTCCTCTTCCCGAACGTTCCCAACTCGTTCCGCTCGGCCTTCCCGCTTGGGAAAATGTTCGCCTCTTTTCCGTCCTTGCGCTTCCTCCTTCTCCGCCTCGGTTTCCCTTTTACCCCCATGCGTTCCTTCTCGTTCCTCGCTCTCAGTTTTCTCGGCCTCACCGTCGGCGCTGCGCCCGCGGCGTCCCCGACTCATGCGCCAGCCCATTCCCCGGCCGTCGCCCCCGCCTCACCCTTCACTATCCCCGCCTCCGATGAGGGTCTGCCCGGCGCCGGCCCGATCCGCCGCTATCCGTGGTTTCAAAAACTCTGGACCGAACGCCGCACCACGTGGGCTGGTCAAGTGGAGCGCGACCAACAAACCGTCGTCTTCCTCGGCGATTCGATCACCCAGGGTTGGGGCGCTACTCTGGCCCGGTCATTCCCCGATCTCAAGGTCGCCAACCGCGGGATCAGCGGTGACACGTCGCGCGGCGTCCTCATCCGCCTCCGAGAAGACGTCCTCGCCCTGCATCCCACCGCCGTCGTCCTCCTCATCGGCACCAACGACCTCGAGGAAAACGCCGCCCCGTGGACCGTCGCCACCAATCTCCGACTCATCCTCGCCGCGCTCCACGAGCACAACCCCGCCCTGCACGTGATCGTCTGCGCCGTGATGCCCAGCTCGCCCACGAAGAAGCGTCCGGCCTTTCTCATCCGCCGCCTCAACCAACTCATCCTCGAAGCCACCGTCGATCAACCGCAAGTCACCGTGCTCGACACCTGGAAACTCTTCGCCGACGCCCAAAACGACGCGCCCCTCGCCGAGTTCCCCGATCTCCTCCACCCCAACGCCGCAGGCTACGCCAAGTTTGCCGCCGCCCTGCGTCCGCTCCTCGCCACGCTCGGCCTCAGCGAACGCGCGCCCGATACTTTCACGCCCGAGCCGGGCTTTGTGAGCCTCTTCAACGGCCACGACCTCACCGGCTGGGGCACGCGGCCCACGACCGAGAAAGAAATCGCCACCACGATTCGCATGCAGGCTGCCGATATCTCCGCCCCGCTGTGGCCGGTGGTCACCCAACCGACCAACTACGACGGTCTCACGCATAGCCCCGACGGTCGTTGGCTCGCCCAAGCCGGGCGCATCGTCGCCACCACTCCGCCCGGCGGCCGCCGCATCCAACAACTGTGGACGACCCGCGAGTTCCCGCAAAACTTCATCCTCAAACTCGAGTTCCGCGCCACGCCGAATGCGGACGGCGGCGTGTACCTGCGCGGCCCGCAACTCCAAGCCCGCGACTACCTCATCGCCGGCCCGTACTTGAAACTCGCGCACTTTCGCCCGCTGGATTGGAACGAGCTCATCATCACCGTGACCGACGGTGTCGCCCATTGCACGTGCAACGGCGAAGTCTTGGAAGCCGCGCTGAAGCTCCCCGCCAGCGGCCCCATCGGCCTGGAAGGCGACCGCGGCCAACTCGAATACCGCCGCATACGGATAAGCACCGCCCCGGCGCCCTAAAGCATCCGCCGCGTCGTTCCGCTGCCTTCGCCTCGACCCACGGGTCGGGGCTTTTTTGTTTCGCGAGCCACCCGCTTTCACTAGATTCAACCAACGCGTAATTTTAGCGAATAGGTCTTTGAACGCAGGAGTTTTTTCGTGCTTAAAACATCCTCAGTCTTTCATGATTTCACATTCTAACCTCGATGAATCCTTCCGCCCTGTTGTCTGAGCGAGCGGGTGTCGCTTATGTCGGCAGTTTTGCCGAATTACTGGCGACGCCCCTGGCGGCGGGCGTGAATGCGCTGTGTTGGCCGCGCGTGCTGTCCGGTGATTATGCGGCCGTGGCGGTGGGTCTGGCTGGTGGTGAGGCCATCGACACGCTCGATGAGGCGCGCTTGCTCGCGCTCGACGTCAGCCCCGCCGGGCGCGTGGCCGTCCAACAACTCCTCGCCGATCTCCGGCTCTTGCGCGAGCAAGGTCTCGAGCCCGCGCTCAATTGTATCAACGGTTACCCGCGCGATGACGCGGCGGGCTTGATCGCGACGGATGTTTTCTCGTTTCACGCCGACAGCGCGCCTTTTGCGGCCGACACGTGGTTGTGCACGTATTTCGGACCGGCGAGCGAGGGCTTGAGTCCGGGCGACGCCGAGCGCCGCGTGGATCAACCGGAGACGCGGGCGGCGTTGTTAAAAGAGTTTGGCGGAGCCGCCGGAGAGGAGTTCCGCGAGTTTCTCCGAGACAATTGTTACGATCTGCACTATAAGCCGAAGGCGGGCGCGCAGCCGTATGGATTTGGCCTCGGGAATCTGTGGCGAATCGCGACGGATTATCCAGGCAGTCCGGTGCCGCCGTGCGTGCATCGCGCGCCTGCGACGCGGCCCGGCGATCCGCCGCGGTTGTTATTGATCAGCTGAGGCTGGAAAAGGTGCGGCGCTGCCTCACAAGCCCAGCTTCTGGCGCGCGAAGGGGCGGACGTGCGCGGCGGGCGGATTGTGGGCGGTGGCGAGCGCGTAGGCTTGGCGGTAATACGCAAGCGCGCGGTCTTTCTGGCCGAGTTGTTCGCAGGTCTGACCCAGCAAGCACGGCAAGAACGGGTCGCTCTGGGCGCCGGTACTGTTCATGGCCTTGGTGAGTTCGGTCTCGGCGCGTTTCAAGTCACCGGTGTAAAGCGCGACGTAGCCTACGAGGTAAGAGAAATAACGTTCTTGTTGTTCCGCCATCTTGGGATCGCCGTCGAGAAGGGCGCGGGCGGCGGCGATGTGGCGTTGAGCTTCGGCTTGGTCGCCGCGGCGGGCGGCGATACGGCCGAGCGCGTGGGCGAGGCGATAATCCCAGAGGCTTTGTGGGTGCGTCTGGGGCGCGGGTTCTTTGCGGCCGAGCGTGGTGCCCTGGCGGTACCAATACTCGGCGGCGTCGAAATCCCCGGCGTCGATGCAGACGCGCGCGGCTTCGTTGGCCATTTCGCCTTGTTGATAAAACGCCTGCTGCGGTTCGGCGGACTCGCGTGTCGCCCAGTAAGCGATGACTTCTTTTTCGAGCGCGACGGTGGCTTTGCTTTCGCCGGTGAAGGCATAGGACATGGCGAGTGCGCGCTGGGCGATGGCCTTGGCGGCGGCATCAGGCGCGGTGTCGATGCGCTTTTGATAAATAGCGCGGGCCGCCTTCGTCTCGCCGAGCGTGTCGAGGAGATTGGCGGCAGCGGCGGAGGTGGGATTGGCAGCGAGCTCGCGTTGAACGGCGGTGAGCGCTTCGGCGGTTTTACCATCGCGGATGAAGTCGGCGGCTTGGCGGAGATGAGGCGAAGACTCTTTGCCTTTGCCCTGTTTTTGTTGGGCGAGAAGACCGGTGGGCGCGGCGACGATCAGCAGCGCGGCGAAGCACAAACGAAGCGTGAAGCGGAGGGGGAATTTTTTCATTGGGGTAAATGATTACGTTAAAGCAGACGCAGCTACGTTGAAGTTGGCCCCGGTGGGCGACAAGTGAGATTCGGCGAGTTACGGCTTGGATAGGATGACTCAGGCGGGTCAAGGTGCGTGCACCCCTTTTAGCTTATGCCCACTCTTTCTCGTCGTCGTTTTCTGGATCACACGCTCGCGGCCGGTGCTTTGGCTACGCTGGCGCCCGCGTTGTTGCGCGGTGAAACGACACCTACTTCGAGCGGAAACGCGCTACGGCTGGCGACGTTTCGTTTCGATGTGACGCCGCCAGTCGGGCACTCGTTGTGCGGCGGCTGGATCAAACCCGTGGAACACGTGGACGATGCGCTGGAAGCGATCGGCTTCGTGCTGCTCGGGGCGGGTGCGCCAATCGTGATTTGCACCGTGGATTGGACGGGGTTGCTCAATGAAGCGCATCTGGCGTGGCGCAACGCCCTCGCGACCGCAGCCGGAACGACGCCCGACCGTGTGGCGCTCCACTGCGTGCATCAACACAACGCCCCCATGGTGTGTCCCGCCGCCGATGCGCTCGTCGCGCGGCAAGCGGATTTACCGCGGATTTATGATCCGGGGTTTTTCCAAAGTTGTCTGCAGGCCGCGCAGGCCGCGATGACGGCCGCGCTCCCGCAGGCGCAACTTGTGACGCACGTGGCGGCGGCGCACGCGCGCGTGGATCGCGTCGCTTCCAATCGGCGCATGGACCGCAAAGTCGATGGCCGCATCGGGACCATGCGCGGCAGCAAGTGCGTGGACCCGGCGTTGATCGCGTTGCCCGAAGGCCAAATTGATCCGCTCCTGCGCACTGTGGCGTTTTACTACGGCGCGACGAAGATCGCGGCCTGCCATTACTACGCGACGCATCCGATGAGTTACTACGGCGACGGCCGCGTGAGTAGCGATTTTTGCGGCCTAGCGCGCAAGCGCCGACAACGCGAAGAACCCGCTTGCACGCAGCTCTATTTCACCGGTTGCGCGGGCAACATCGCCGCCGGCAAATACAACGACGGCACGCCGGCCGCGCGGGTGCAACTGACCGACCGGATTCACGCGGGAATGGTCGCCGCCGAAGCTGCGTTGCGACCGATACCGCTGCAGCGCGTGAGCTGGCGCACCGCGGAGCTTTTCGCGCAGCCCAACCCCGCGCTCGGGCTCGATGCGTTGCGCGAGTTGATGGATAAGCGCACGGATTCGCTGGCGTTGCGGATGCGCCCCGCCTTCAAGTTGGCCTTGATCGAACGTTGCGCGCGGCGCGTGCCGTTTATCCTGAGCGCGCTCCAACTCGACGACATCACCCTGCTGCATCTGCCAGCGGAACCGTTTGTTGATTTCCAGCTTTTCGCTCAATCCCTGCGTCCCGGTCGCCCGGTCGCCGTAGCCGGATACGGCGATGGTGGTCCATGGTACATTCCCACGAAGGGCGAATTCCAGGCCGGTGGTTACGAAATCGATTTCGCCTTCTGCGCGCCCGAGACCGAGGATCAACTCCGCGCAGCCATCACGCAACTGCTCGCCTAAATCGCTCGCTGGAAAGGCATGCGACCTGTTGCACAACATCGCGCTTGCTTCCTGCGTGCTGCCGACCTCCGCTTGAGATGTTCATCTCAGCTAGACCTAGGCTGTTTTTAACCCACCCCACTCCCATGACTACACCCTCGCATTCGCTTTTCTCCATGATGCGCGCCCTCTGCATTAGCCTGATCGTCACCACCGCGACGCTTTACCCGCTGCGCGCCCAAACGCTGAGCACCTCGACTCCCGCCGTGGAAAAATCCGGCGAAGTCATCGAGCTCTCGCCCTTCGAGATCAAGGAAGGCGCCGAAGACAAATGGAGCGCGAGCAACACGCTTCTCGGCAATCGCACTAACCAAGAATTGGTCAAAGTCCCGGTCACAGTGGACGTCCTCACGAAAGATTTCATGAGCGACATCGGCGTGTTTAACATGGAAGACGCCTCTGCTTTCGTCGCCGGCCTCACCGTCACACCGCGGCTCGAATCCAAAAACGACAACGGCCGTATCACCTTCCGCGGCCTCAGCGGCAGCGCCAACACCTCGCGCAATTTCTTCCAATGGCAGGTCCCGTCTGACACTTACAACGTCGAGCGTTTCGACATCGGCAAAGGCTCCAACTCCTTGATGTTCGGTGACTCTACGCCCGGCGGTCAGATCACCACGACGACCAAGCGCGCCCGCTTCATCAACGCCAACGAAGCCCTAGCCTTCTACGATAACCAAGGTTCCTACCGCTTCCAACTCGACATCAACCGCCGCATCACGCGCCAGCTCGCCCTCCGCATCAACGGCGTCAACCGCCTCGACAACAGCTACGTCGATGGCAGCTACCAACGTTTCCGCGCCATCGACTTGGCCGTCACGTATCGTCCGTTTAAAAACACCACGATCAGCCTCGATGCCGAGCGCGGCCAATATCAACGCCGCCGCGCGGACAACACCGCGGCCATCCGCGACGTCGCCGCCGCCGGCCGCTCCTTCGCGACGAACAACCGTTGGTATTACACTTCCGACGGCGAAATCATCCAGCGCACGAGCACGACGCCCGATGCCATTGATCGCTCCGGCACCAGCGGCAACATTATCTCCCTACTCGAAGGTCAAACGGTCGGCGTACGTCTGCCCAACGGCACCCAGAAATTATTCCAGGGCTTCAGCCGCTCATTCAATATCCTCGGTTTCGGCGACTACCTGGATCGTCCTTACAACGTCGTCACCGCAATGCTTGAGCAGTCCATCGGCAAACTCTCCATCCAAGCGTCCTATAATCAGCAATACCAACATCAGGACCGCAACGACAACTCCTTCGGCGGCAGTGCCTCGCCCCCCGTCATCGATGTCGATGGCACCGGTCGCCCCTACCTCGATATGTCGGGCAGCCTCACGACCTACAAAATTTTCGGTGATACGTTCAAGGCCGGCCGCATCTCCGCTTCTTATCCCTTCCAATTCGGCAAATGGATGAAGCAGGACCTCGTCGTCACCGCCACCCGCAGCAAAGATTACGCGATCGGCCGGCGCTTCGGTCTCGCCAACACCGCCGCGCCTGGCCTCGCCGTGAATAACGGCATCCAATTCCGTGCTTACCTCGACAACCCCGACGCACTCAGCGCTGGCGGCTGGAACCGCTTTAACGTCGATCGTCTGCCCCGCAGCGCGACGTTTGAACCCACGATGGTTGAGAGCTACGTGAACACGGGCCCGTTCATTGACGTACGCTACACGCGCAATCTCACCGCCTCGCTCTCCGGCGAATACTTCGGCGGCCGCCTCAACTCCCTCATCGGCGTGAGCAACAATCGCATTGCCCGCAAAATCCCGATCGCCTCCACTTACGCGACCGACGCCCGCGGCTTCATCACGTTCTACAGCACGCCCGAAAAATCGCCCCAATCCTTCGAATACGATCCCGGCTTTTCCCTCTCGGCGACCAGCTGGCTCTACGCGCTCACTTACACGCTCGTCAAAAAGGATAACTTCTCCGCCAACCTCTACGGCATCTATTCCCAATCCTTCAACTGGCAGTCGCAGCTCACGTTTTACGGTACCAATCTCGGCCCCATCACCGGTCGCACGAACGAGGTCGGCCTCAAGGGCGACCTCTTCCGCTCGAAGATTTCCTACACCGTCGCCGCCTTCGAAATTGAACGCGAAAATGCAGCCTACGCTTG
Organism: Opitutia bacterium; assembly: GCA_947449835.1. Lineage (GTDB taxonomy): Bacteria > Verrucomicrobiota > Verrucomicrobiia > Opitutales > Opitutaceae > Tous-C4FEB. The sequence goes on along the minus strand of CANFSZ010000018.1, from coordinate 5,303 downwards.
GACGCCCAACACGCTGTCTTCGACGCAACTCGAAGATCTCTTTAATCCGAACAACATGTTGCCTTCGGATCCGAAGTTTTTCCGCGTCGCTACCGGCCTCAACAGCGAGCCACGCACCGTAAACTCCAAGGAGAAATCCAAGGGCATCGATCTCACCGTCACCGCGGCCCGCATCTACGGCCTGCAAGCCCGCGCGACCTTCTCCAAGACCCAGGTCGAAGCCACCCGCGACTTCTCGCAATTCAAGACATTGCTCGACGCCGCCATCGCGCGCACCACCGCCGCCAACGCCCCCGGCGGCGATATCACCCAAGCCGAAAACGGGACCTACATTACCAACGCCAAAGACATCCTCGTCTCTAACACGAACATCACCGTCGTCACCGGCCGCCGCAGCGCTCCATACACAGGTAGCTTCGTGCTCGACTACGCGCTCAACAAACCCGCCGGCCTCCGCCTCGGCCTGAGCGGCGTTTGGACGCCGAAATTCAACGTCGCGATCCTCAACGCGGTCACCTACCGCGAAGGCGCTCAATTTCCGCTCAACGCCTACGCTATCTACGACTGCAAAGTCTTCGGCCAACGCACCAACTTCCGCCTCGGCGTCAACCGCCTCTACGATCTCGTGCAGGGCGACAGCAAATACTACAAAACTGGCGGCTCCAGTCTCAACACCGCCACTGGTAAACCGTATTACGTTTACCGCTACACCGAACCGCTCACCTCGACATTTAGCGCGACGGTGAAGTTCTAAAATCCAAAAAAACTCCGATCATGCGTCTCCTCGTCGGCCTCGTTCTCCTCCTCAGCTCAGCGGGCGCCGCCGAGCTGGTACAGATCGGCGCTGACGCCACCCCGCAGCGCTATCACCTCACGGCGCGCGCCAGCGAAATCGACGCCCGCACCCGGCCTCATCCCGAGATCGATTTCGTCTTCACCGACAAAGCCGGCAAACCTCAGGACATCGAAAACGCAGTCGTTGATACGCGCGTCGCTCCGCGGGGGCGCCTCGTCATTTGGCTGATGGATTACAAAGCGCCGCTCTTCGACCGCCTCGGCGATTACGGGCTGCACGCGATCCAAGTCCACTACGCCAACAAATGGTTCGGCCTCATTCCAACCTCCGCCCGTGACGACGGCAACAGCCTGGGCCAACTCCGACTCGAAGCCGCCACGGGCGAGGACTTCAGCCCCTTGGCCACGATTCCGCAGCCCGACGGCATGATGGAGCGAGCGTTTCAATTCGTCCGTTGGCTCACGCAACATCATCCGCAGGGCCAATGGGAACAGTTCATCAACGATCAAGGCACGGGCCTGCGTTGGGAAAAAGTCATCATGGCGGGCGCCTCCCACGGAGCGACCACTGCGACCCGCTTCGCCGTCCATCAACGCGTGGATCGCGTCGTCGCCTTCTGCGGTCCGCGCGACCAACTCGAAAGCTGGCAAAGTTTCCCCTCATCGACGCCCGCCAACCGCATCTTTGGTTTCAGTCACGTGTTGGACGACGGTTGGAAAAACGATCATTATTGCCGCTCATGGCAGCTGCTGGGTTTACATCGCTACGGCCCGGTGGTGGACGTCGATGCCAGCGCCCCGCCCTACGGCAACACGCGGCGCCTCACCACGCACTTCGACGTCAAAGGCGACGCCAAGCGCGCACACAGTTCGGTCACGCCCGGTAGCGCGGCCGGTAAAAATGCCGCGGGCCAATACCTCCACGAAGACGTCTGGCGCTATCTCTTCACTCAGCCCGTCGACGCGGTCGGCGAGGCCGTTGCGCCTAATCCAAATTGCGGACGCGACCTGCCTCAGCCGAAGCCGGCAACGCGTTGATCTACCAAGTACGCGGGCAAATCCGGAAGTTTATTTCGCGGCCAGCGCGGCCTCGATGGCTTTTACGAACGCGGCCGAATCGGGCTCCGTGCCTGAATCGAAACGCGCGATGACCTTACCGTCGCGTCCGACCAGGAACTTATTGAAATTCCATGAAATGTCGCCAGGGAATGTCGCGCCCGATACCGCCAGCGCGGCGTAGAGAGGATGACGTTGCGCACCGTTGACGGCGATTTTGGCAAACATCGGAAACGTTACATGGAAGTTGGCGGAGCAAAATTCTTTGATCTCGGCCTCGCTGCCCGATTCTTGTCCGCCGAATTGATTACACGGAAAGCCCAAGACCGTGAGCCCGCGTTTCTGATACTTCGCATAGAGCGCCTGCAAACCCTCGTATTGTCCCGTGTAACCGCAGGCTGAGGCTACGTTGACGATCAACAGGACGCGTCCGCGATACGGGGCCAACGTCGTCGTTTGTCCGTCGATATCTTTAAGCGAAACTTCAAAAATCGACGGCACCGGTGCGCCGGTCAGCGTTGCGAGACACATCAAGGAACCGAGCAGAAAGCGGAAGGTCATGACGGCACCGTGTGTAACGCATTCGTGCTGTCAAACCCACCGAGCGCTTTCGTCCGCGGTGTGCCAAACACGTTACAAATTAGATCGACCACGAGCACATCTTGCGCCCGAGCCGACTCTTGTTATCCCTCAGACCTTCATTCCTCCATGCGTAAAATAAAATCGCGCCGCAAAGCCCAACCTAAGGCCACGTCGAAACGTACGACAAAAGCTCAACCTCGGGTGAAGCGCAAAAAGAAGGTCGCTCAGCCCGACCCCAATGAACTGTTTCGTCGGATACATCGCGAATTAATCGATGACTTTGACGAAGAGCTCGAGATGGAGCGCGAGGATTGGGAGATTACCGAATCCGGTGGCGCCGCCAAACCCATCGCCAGCGATGCCGACGCGAAAGACCGGCGCCAATATTTCACCGAACTTTACCGATTACAGGGTGAACTCGTAAAACTCCACGACTGGGTCGTCGAAACTGGCCACCGCCTCGTGATCGTATTTGAGGGTCGCGACGCCGCCGGCAAAGGCGGAGTCATCAAACGCATCGCCCAACGTCTCAACCCGCGCGTCTGTCGTGTCGCCGCGCTCCCCGCGCCGACTGATCGCGAAAAGACACAATGGTATTTCCAGCGCTACATCGCCCATCTGCCCGCGGCCGGCGAGATGGTGCTCTTCGACCGCAGTTGGTACAACCGCGCCGGCGTGGAACGCGTCATGGGTTTCTGTTCGGACACTGAATACGAAGAATTTTTCCGCACCGTGCCCGAATTTGAAAAGATGCTCGCGCGCTCGGGCGTGCAATTGATCAAGTACTGGTTCTCCATTTCGGACGAAGAACAAGAGTTTCGTTTTCGCTGCCGGATCAACGATCCGCTCAAGCAATGGAAATTGAGCCCCATGGACCTCGAGTCACGCAAACGCTGGGAACTCTACACCAAAGCCAAAGAAGTGATGCTCCAGCGCACGCACATCCCCGAGGCGCCCTGGTGGGTCGTCCCTGGCGTGGACAAAAAGAAAGCCCGCCTTAACTGCATCCACCACTTGCTCACTCAAGTGCCTTATAAAGAAATCAAACATCCGCCGATCGTATTACCTCAGCGGGAATATCATTCCGATTACATGCGCGCACCGGTTCCCGAGGAAATCCACATTCCTCAGATTTATTGATCCGTTCGACGCTAGCTCGCGTCGCTTGACCCATGCCACGCGAGCCGGCCAACTCCAACGACATGGAACTTCCAGCCGACGACCTCACCTTCTTACGCGACCTCGTAAAACTCTCCCGCCAAAAGCACCACCACGTGGCCTGGGTGGACCGTGATGGCACCGACCGCGTCACGACTTTAAGCCAGCCCGAAGTCGTCCGGCTCAATCAGCTCGCTCACCGCCTCCGCGTTTCCAAAGTCGAACTCATGCGCCAGGCCGCCCATATCCCCGTTGGAAAATCCAGCGGCTCTTCCAAGTCCGACACTGCTGCGTTGACTCCCCCTCCAGCCAGCGAAGCAATAACCTCGTGATGCGCCGCATCGCAACTTTCCCTAACCCAAAACACATCATGAAAAAAATCGCCCTCGCTCTCCTCACCGCCAGCCTGTTGGCCTTCGGCGCATCCTCAGCCTCCGCCGCCGACACGGCCCCGAAATCTGTAATCCACGTCGTGACCGTCGCCTGGAAAGACGGCACCACCCCAGATCAAATCAAAGCCGCCCTCGACGGCGCAGTCGCGCTTCCAGCCAAATACAAAGGCATCACGCGCGTCTGGGTGAAGTCCATCAAAGTCCAAGGCGGTAAAAACAACGCCATCGTCATGGAGTTCGCCGACGAAGCCGCGCTCAAAGCCTACACCGACAGCCCAGCGCAGAAAGAATGGTATAAAGCTTACCTGCCAATCCGCAAAGAAAGCACGACGTTCGACATCACGAACTGATTTTACCTACGCATTTTCGATCAAGGGAGTCGCCGAATGGCGGCTCCCTTTTTTTGCCCCTACACCACGATTTATTTTAAGCCAAATCTGCAATGAGTCGGCTGCGCTTCATTTATAACATGATCTTCGACGGTCGAGGTGCGCCTGCCACACCGTCCGCCCGACCTGAGCCGCATTTTTGGAGCAATGATGCGATCACCGGTAGTTGCCTCGGCCACTCTACGGTTTTGCTAAACGTGTTTGGCGTGAGCGTACTCACTGATCCCGTTTTCTCGCGGCGCACGGGGCCCGGCATCCCGCCGTTTATTCTCGGCCCGAAACGTCATCTCGCTCCCGCGCTCCAAGCCAACGAAATCCCAGCGCCTGATGTGATTCTACTCAGTCACGCGCACTTTGATCACCTCGACACTTGGACTCTCCGGAAATTTCGGCGCACCACGCCGATCGTTACCGCTCGCGCCACCGCTAACATCGTTACCCGTCTTGGCTTTCGCGAAGTGCACGAACTCGATTGGGGCCAATCGCTCAGCCTCGAAACCCCCAAAGGTGTCCTACAGATAACCGCCCTCGAAGTCGCGCATTGGGGCGCGCGTATGATGCGCGACGATCATCGCGGCTATAACGGCTATGTCATGGAGCGTGCCGATCATCGCGTATGTTTTGCCGGCGACACCGCCTACACCGAAAACTTTGCTCAATTATACAATTCCCAGCGTCCGCTCGATCTTATGCTGATGCCGATCGGTGCTTACGACCCATGGATTCGCGCCCACTGTAATCCGGAGCAAGCTGCGACGATGGCCCGGGCGGCCGGGGCACGGAGGTAGTGTCTTAAAAGTTCAGCAAAAAGGCGAATCATGGTAGGTGGTTGGGTGACGAAACCTAAAACCACCAATAAAGGAAAAACCATGATCCGCCCGAAGCGAAACGATGAACCGATTCAGCTAACAAAACAAGATTTGATGAAGCT